>JBLHIW010000010.1:0-30706 GCA_047618055.1 Paraglaciecola sp.
AGAATAAATTTCCAAATAATTCACTCGTACCCTTTTTAATTTTTTACGAGAAAGCTCCTACTTCTGAAGTCCTATTGATTTTTTGTTTGCCGCTTCTGCCGCTCAGTCACTCAATATTTTCCGTTGCCTACAACGTTTTTACTGCCATAACAAATCAAAAAACCGTAGAAGATGTTTAGACTGGGTGAATTAAAATGTCATTCTGAACAGGTTGCAAGGATAGGCGATAATAAGTCGTTTATATCCAAATGACTTATCGTTTAAGCGAAAAAATTAACTTTAGTCATGCTGGGATATAAATGCATTTACCGACACTGATAATAATGACGTTGCTGATCAATACGATTATCGGTACTTACCTGTTCGTCTTATATCGCCGTAATCCAAAAAGTCGTTGCTTCTTGTATTGGGCCCTATCGTGCTTCAGTTTTGTGATAGGCGGGACGGCGGCCGGACTCAGAAAATTTAATTACCCTATTTTTATTACCTACTTTGTCGCTGACTTTTTTCTTATTGCAGTGCCAGTACTGGTCTTTTCTGGCCTAATTAAATTCTCACGCGTTTGATTTAACCGACTAAAGAGAACTCGCACTACCTGGTTTATCTGGGCTGTTATATTGGCGCTTCTGCTTGCCCATCCTTATCCACAAGTCATAAATATATTTTCAGATTTTGTCGCTGCACTGATCTTTGGGGCATGTTCACTGCTTCTGTCCAGATCCATATTTAATGAACCGCTTTTTACGGGTTTACTGTGCACTGTTTTTCTTGTTCACAGCATAGTCATGCTGGTACAGGGAGTGCATTACCTGGCCAGTGATACTCGGCTCATGCAAATGGGATCACCCGATAGCGCGATAGTCGCAACACTGTTAAGTCACATAATGCTGACGACATTAACAGCCTTACTTCTTCCCTGGCTTTCTTTTCTTCAGACTGAACGAAAACTTACCCTAAAAAGTCAGCAAGATGGCATGACTAATTTATCTAATCGGTGTCACTTTTTTGCATTAGTTGAGCAGTACTGGATACGCCATCCACATAAACCACTTGTAATTATGATGATTGACATCGATCACCTCAAAACAGTCAACGACCAGTTTGGGCATATGGTGGGTGACAAAGTGATAAAGGGGGTGGCCGACATTTTGAGTACCGGTCTGCGCAGTCATGACATACTGGGTCGCGTTGGGGGGTAAGAATTTGCCGTTCTATCGCCAATGAAAAAGCCAATGTTGCCCGGGAAATTGGCCAGCGCCTGCTCACACAGATAGAGAATGGAATGTTAATAATGGATGAGCTGGAAATAAATCTGACCATCAGCATAGGTTTGGTGAAAGTTATACCTGAAAAGCATCAGATACCCAGTGCATTTTTTGCCGCAGATAAGGCCCTTTACAGCAGTAAACACAGTGGCAGAAACAGACTGACTATAGGTGATGTAGAAAACGAAAAGATGGACTCACCGGTAGCCAAATTGAGCGTTTAGTCTCTTATAATTAAGGAGGCTCATCATGAACGGCCAAGTAACCCACCACAGTTTCCAAACCCCAGAAACAACAAAACCCGCCGAAGCAGGTTTTATATCTTAAGATGGTACCAGTGGGCGGACTCGAACCGCCACTCCCGAAGAAACCAGATTTTGAATCTAGCGTGTCTACCAATTCCACCACACTGGCATCCTAAGATAATGCCTCTTGCGCTTATATTCGCAAGAGGCAGGCATTATAGCGATAGCGCTTTGTCATGCAAGTATTTTGTCGTGCCAAATTAAACGTTGGCTCAATATTTGCGCAATCCCCTCACTCTGCAGACGGCGACTACTGGTCTGCATCGCTTTTTAGCCCTAATCAGAAAACTGGCGAATGATGGCGTTTAGGGTTTCTTTGGCATCGCCAAAAATCATCCGGCAATTGGTTTTGAAAAACAGCGGATTGTCGATACCGGCAAAACCAGAGGCCATGCCCCGTTTAAGCACAAATACGTTTTTGGCCAAATCGGCATTGATCACCGGCATACCGTAAATGGGGCTGCCTTTCATTTCGCGGGCTGCGGGGTTAACCACGTCATTAGCACCAATGACCATGGCCACATCGAAATTCTGAATGCGCTTATTGATTTCATCCATTTCAAATAGTTGTTCGTAGGATACATCAGCCTCGGCTAGCAGCACGTTCATATGCCCTGGCATACGCCCTGCCACCGGGTGAATGGCATAAGCGACTTCTATGCCGTTTTCTTCCAGCAGTTGCTGTAGCTCTTTCATCGCATGCTGGGCCTGTGCCACCGCCATGCCATAACCAGGGATCACCACCACCGATTGGGCAGCTTCGAGCACGTAGTAGGCATCATCAGCCGACAGGGGTTTAACTTCGCCTTCGATAACCATGTCTGTCTTTGTCACCGACATAAAGCCGCTGAACAAGACATTACTCAATGAGCGGTTCATGGCTTTACACATGATGTTAGTCAGGATTATACCGCTGGCCCCTACCAGCGAACCGGCCACAATTAGAATATTGTTTTGTAAGGCAAAACCCGCAGCACAGGCCGCCAGACCGGAATAACTGTTCAGCAGTGAAATAACCACGGGCATATCCGCGCCACCAATGGGCAATACCAACATAATGCCAAACAGCAAGGCAAAACCCATGGCCGTATACAGCACCAGGGTGAAGTCGATGTTATACCCGGCCACCATGGCCGGTTGTGCCACAAAGAGGTAGGCCGTAAAGATGATGGCCAGTACCAGTAGACTGTTGAAGCCCGCCTGACCGGTAAAGGTTACTGAGCGACCCGGGATACGCTCACTGAGCTTAGCCCAGGCAACCAGGCTGCCGGAAAAAGTCACGCCGCCAATTAACAAGGCCAGATAAGTCACGACCATCACGAAGGTAGACAATTGTACCTGGCCGGCAACCGTTGACCAGGCGACAAACAAACTGGCCAGGCCGCCGATCCCGTTGAGCAGGGAAACCATCTCTGGCATGGCGGTCATGGCAATGAATCGCGCAGACAACACTCCTAGCAGGCTACCGGCCAGCATGGCAATGGCTATCAGCTGAAAACTCACGATGTCCCTGTCGAACATGGTTACTACTATTGCGATAAGCATGCCAATGGCAGAAAGCAGGTTACCCTTGCGGGCAGAGGACGGGTGGCCGAGCAGCTTTAAACCAAAAATAAATAAAGCGGCCGCGAGCACATAGGTAAAATTGATCAATAGATCTATATTTGAACTTGCTTCTGTCATCATCGTTACCTATTGCTTTTTCTTAAACATGGCGAGCATGCGGTCGGTTACCAGGTAACCACCCACTACATTTATCGTCGCCAAAAAAACGGCGAATGCCCCAAGGTAGGCTGCGTGTTCACCCATACTCTCGCTGCCGGCTAAGGCCAGTGCACCCACCACCGTGATCCCGGAAATCGCATTAGCGCCGGACATCAAAGGGGTATGTAAGGTGGCCGGCACTTTTTGGATAAGCTCAAAGCCCACAAAGATAGATAACAATAAAATAAATACTAAATATACGGCGTCCATTAGGCTTCCCCTTTATCCCTTGCGGATGGTGTGTTGGTTGCGGTTGGTGTATTGCTTGCAGTTGGTGTATTGCTTGCAGATGACGCGTTGCTTGCATAAAAAGACTTCAGCATGGCGTTCACCACCTGCCCCTGATGGGTAATGATGCAGCCAGACTGCACTTCATCTTCTACATCTAGCTTAAAGACATTGTCGTCTTTGGACCAAAATTCGCTAATCAAATTAAACACATTATTGGCATACATCTGGGTGGCATGTTTGGCCACACCATTGGCCCAACTACCCGTACCGATAAGGGTCACGCCACTTTTCACCAAAATCTCACCGGGCACGGTCCCTTCAACGTTACCCCCGTTTTCCGCGGCCATGTCCACAATCACGCTACCAGGTTGCATAGATGCCACCGTCGCAGTGTCAATTAGCAGCGGAGGCTTGCGGCCGAACAACTGGGCCGTGGTGATCACAATATCGGAATCGGCAATACACTTGGCTTGTTCGCGCTGCTGTATTTGCATTTGCTCTGGCGTCAGGGCCTGGGCATAACCCTGCCCCGTTTGCCCTGTTTCCCCTAAGTCGATTTGCAGAAACTTGGCCCCGAGGGATTGCACCTGTTCAGCGACCACGGTACGGGTATCAAATGCGGTCACACTCGCGCCTAAACGTTTGGCAGTGGCAATAGCCTGTAAACCGGCCACACCGGCGCCTATCACAAACACTTTAGCGGGTTTGAGGGTGCCTGCCGGGGTCATCATCATCGGTAGTACGCTATCGAGGGCATTCACCGCCTGCATCACCATCACATATCCGGCCAAACTGGCCTGGGAGCTCAAGGCATCCATTTTTTGACAGCGGCTAATGCGCGGGATCATTTCCATGCTGATACTGGTGATTTTTGTGTCACATAAAGTGTTGACGTGATCCACTTCGTTGAAGGGGTCAAGGTAAGAGATGATCAAGGCTTCTGGTTTCAAGGCAGATACGTCGGCAAGTGATAACTTATGCAGGGAAGGAACAATGTCCCCACGGGCAAGCAATGCCGCCCTGTCCTGCACAATCTCAGCACCCGCTGCCACATACTCAGCATCCTGGATATGCAGGTGTTTACCTATTCCGGTCTGCACGACAATATCTGCGCCCAATAATTTATACGCCTTCACGTTTGCCGGTAATACGGCGCAGCGTTTTTCCCCGGGCTTTACTTCAGCTGGAAAAGCAATAATAGGCATAAGCCCTCCGATATAATTCCTTGTAGTATCACTATGCACTGATAACTAGCAATCAGTGCATTCACATTATGAATATAGGTTATGGGGATAGGGTTCGCTAGGGTCTGTTATCTTTGCTGTATGATTTGTTGTATATCCTTGCATTTTTTGTACGTTATTTATACAAGCAATGGAGTTAAGGTGGTCGACTAGAGTGCATAAGGGAGAGATAAAGCAATCACGTTGACGCACAAACATCCCAAATGCTTGTGTTTAACCCCATTTTTCTTGAAAAAGATTCATCGCTTAAAGGTCAAAGGATGCTCACTTACTGAGGGAATTATTGGTGTTTCAACCAGGCTTCTACTTCTTCAGTATTACCTTTAAATAAAATCGTTTGCTGCTGCTTGGCAAGCTGATAGTCATAGCTGCTATCGTAGTATTTAAGTAGTAGAGGGGAAATCCACTGACGATGGGCGTCGGTTTCGCCCGTTTGCTGCTGAAGGGCGAGTGCTTTTTCTAAGGCCTGCCTTATCTCCAGATATTTTTCATTGCCAAGACGTTTTTTTAAACGCTCAAGCCCCGTCGTCAAATTGTCAGAAAATAAAGCAAAACCCTGCTCTGGATGCACCTTGCAATAGTCCCGATGCAGGTCAACCACATAATCCTGAATAATATTATCGATCCGACTGGCGAATGGCAGCTCCAGCAATATTCTGGGGCTTTGCTGCATCTGCTCAAATAAGGCCAATGGCAAACTGCAGGCACCAACAAAACTGCTTTCATCCTCAATTAGAACCGGCTCAAGGGAGGCATTAGCCAATTTTAACAAAGCTACGGCTAAGGCGTTCTCAAACTGGATCTGGCTGGGCTGACCATCGGGTCTTCGACCAAAACTAGAGCCACGGTGATTAGCCAGTCCTTCCAGGTCGATGTTTCTTGGTATTTTCACTAACAACGACGTTTTACCGCTACCGGTCATGCCTGCCAATAAGAGCAAGGGCAGAGTTTGACTCAGCACAGTGCTTTGCTCAATCAGGAAGTGCCGCAGGGCTTTGTAGCCCCCAACAATGCGGGGACAGGCCACGCCCGCTTCAAGCATCCAGGCTTGAGTCAATTGGGATCGAAGCCCGCCACGCCAGCAAAACAGCCTGGCTTGGGGATGCTGCTGAACATATTCACACCATCGCTGCACCCTGGCCGCCTTAACCTCGCCGGTTACCAGTTGATGACCGAGTTCGATGGCCGCGGCCTGGCCTTGTTGCTTATAGGTGGTGCCCACCTGAGCCCGCTCAGGATCAGTTAGTAAGGGCAGGTTTACCGCACCGGGAAAAGAGCCTTTGGCAAATTCCCCCGGTGAGCGGGTGTCTATTAATGGCGTATCGTTTAGAAAAAGATTGGGGAAGTCCGCTATATCAAGATCCTGTTGTTCAACCGTCATGGCTTATCCCACTTATTACCCTATTTGACATGAATAAACACCCCATCTTGTCGCGGGCATAGCTCACCAATGGGCTCGATCGACAGCTTATTCGCTTGCAGCAGTGTTACCAGCTCAGCACGGCTATCGGGCTCTACCGCAATGAGTAAGCCGCCGCTGGTTTGCGGATCGCACAGCAGCTGTTTTTGCTCAGTGCTTAAGGTCGCTACTTTATCCCCGTAACTGTCAAAGTTTCGCTCCGTCCCTCCAGGCACACATCCCTTGGCTAAGTACGCTTTAGCCGACTCAATGATGGGGACCGCCTGGTAGTCGATGATGGCATTAAGCCCGCTGCCTTCACACATTTCCAGCAGGTGCCCAAGTAAACCAAAACCGGTCACATCGGTGATCCCTTTAACCCCGGGTATAGTGGCGACTTCAGCGCCAATCGCATTTAACTGACACATCAGGTCCCGGCCAATATATTGATGTTCGGGCAGGAGTTTTTTCTGTTTTTGGGCGGTGCTTAAAATCCCAATACCCAGTGGCTTGGTCAGAAACAAGCTACAACCTGCGGTGGCCGTGTCATTTTGTTTAAGATCTCCTTTAGCGACTTGCCCGGTCACCGCCAGCCCAAAAATAGGCTCAGGAGAGTCTATACTGTGCCCGCCCGCCAGCATTATTCCTGCGTCCGCACAGGCCTGACGGCCCCCTTCAATCACCTTTCTGGCCACTTCCGGCGGCAGTTTGTCCACTGGCCAGCCAAGAATGGCGATGGCCATAAGGGGCTTGCCTCCCATGGCATAAATATCACTGATGGCATTAGTGGCGGCAATACGCCCAAAATCGAAAGGATCATCGACTATGGGCATAAAAAAATCCGTGGTACTGAGAATAACCTGACCGTTACCGATGTCATATGCGGCCGCATCGTCCCGACTAAGGTTGCCCACCAATAATTTTGGATCGACGGCAAACACCCGCTCTGATTGCAATATACGGTCTAATATCTTGGGTGAAATTTTGCAGCCACAACCGGCGCCGTGACTATATTCGGTAAGTTTAATCATGTTACTCATTGGGATCACAGTACTTTTGCAGCCAATGGTAGCACAAGGGAAGAAATTGAATTCATCACATCTTATCTACTCTGCGCTTTCCTGATAGAATTAGCCTAATACCCACTAAATTAAACAATTATATATGTCTGACACTGTAAGTACCTTTCCTCGCGCCGGTTTTTTCAGGCGCCTCGCGGCGATGATCTATGATGCTCTGGTGGCGGTGGCGGTGGGCATGTGTGCAGCCATGGTGATGTTGGTTGCCCTGTTGCTATTGACAGAAAATGGCCTTATCGACAATCTGGGCTATGAGCATTTCAGTGATGTGATCCAGCACTCACTCTTGTATCAAACTATTTTACAAGTGTGGGTTGCCCTCTGGGTGACGGGTTTTTTCTTATGGTTTTGGCGCAACGGCGGACAAACCATTGGTATGCGCGCCTGGCGACTGCGCTTATTTAGTACCAGCGAGCAAAATATGGGTTATGGACGGGCTTTTATCCGCCTGGTGTGCTCCCTGGGGGGCATTGGCACCTTGCTGGTGTTAGTCGACTTTAAGCACAAACAGGCCTTACAAGATCGAATAGCAAAAACCGAAATGCTGGTATTAAGCAAAGACGCGAATCACCATACGGCCTGGAAAGAAATACAAAACTAACTAAGCTGAATTCGGGATGAAACCGTGATACCCATTATTCCAGGTTCAGATTAAGCCGTTCGTCGCAGCAGATACACTGCCAGTCCGGCAAATGTAAAGCTCGGTAGTATGGCGCCAATGAAGGGGGGGATGTGATATACCCCACTGAGGGCACCAAATATTTCATTGCTGACAAAGAAACCAAAGCCGGTCAATACACCTAATATGACTCTAGCGCCCATGGTGACGCTGCGCAGTGGGCCAAAAATAAAAGACAGGGCCATCAGCAACATGACGCCAACCGATACTGGCTGTAATACTTTACGCCAAAAGGCCAGTTGGTAGCGGCTAGGATCCTGACTGTTATTTTCCAGATAGTTCACATAATCGTATAAGCCGCGAATCGATAAGGCTTCAGGTTTAACCGTTACCACTCCTAACTTATCGGGCGTTAGCGTAGAGTGCCATACTCCCGTTTCGACTTGCTCTGCGGTGATGTTAGCCTTGCTAATAAAGGTATATTTAACATCCTGTAGGATCCATGCATCGACAGCATAATTAGCCTGTTTGGCCGACGTGATCTGGCGTAACATCAGCTCCCGATCAAATTCATATATATTCACATTCAGCAGGGTATCTTTGTCGACTACTTCACCAATACTGACAAAGTTGTCGCCGTCTTTTGCCCACACCAGTCGATCAGTGGAAAACAGGCTACCTCCCGATATCGCCTGAGTGCGTATTTCTTTGGCTGTGGTTTCGCTTACCGGTGCCACCCATTCACCAATTGACATGACAAATACCACCATCAGCAAGGCAGATTTCATCGCGGAAAAAATAATATTCCAGCGACTGAGTCCAGCAGCTTGCATGACGACCAATTCGCTATTGCTGGCCAGTATCCCGATACCAATGAGTCCGCCAATTAAGGTGGCCATGGGGAAAAACTGCTCTATTTCACGGGGCAAGCTCAAAAACACATAGACCCCAGCCACGGTCATGTCATAACTGCCCTGCCCGACGCTCTTCATTTGCTCGATAAACTTGATTAGCGCACTGAGTCCCACCAATATGCTTAAGCTAAGGGCAGTGGTGCTCAGTAATGTGCGGGCGATGTATACATCAATAATTTTAAACACGGTCTAGCCCTTCGCTCTTAATCTGGCACGCAAGCGAACCCCCAATGAACGACTCTTAAATATCAAAAAACCGCCTATCGAAAACATCACTCCATGCACCCACCATAGGCCCATTCCACTGGGGATCTTTCCATCTTCAAGGACTTTTCGCCCTGCCATCAACAATAAAAAATACCCAAGGTATAACATCAAGCCAGGGAATATTTTACCAAAGCGCCCCTGGCGAGGATCCGCAGCACTTAAGGGCACCGCTATTAATACTAAAAAAAATAAAGAAAAAGGAAGGGCAAAACGCCAATGTAATTCGGCAATGGCATCAATTGAGGGATCATCTAAAAGTTGTAAGGTGGTATACGCTGTCAACTTGCGGCGTTTCTGCAGGCTTTTCTGCTCGGCAATCTGAATTTGATATTCATCAAATTCAATCACGTGATAGTCTTGTCGGCCAAGTTTTCCCTCGTACTGAACACCTTGTTTGAGGATCAATTTCTCTGAGCCATCTGATTCTTCTCTGACGCCTCCAGCTTTAGCATAAACTATATGCACTCCCAGAGAGCCAGGTTGATTATCGTGCTGGGCAAGAAATACTTTCTTCAGTGGCTCATTTGAGCTACCTATCTCATGTACAAAAATAACCGCTTTTTGATTAGATGTTTGCTGGAACCGTCCAGGCACAAGGGTAGTCAGTCCCGTTTTTGCCCCCGCTAATTCTTCTAACTGATATTCACTCTCTACGGATAAAGGGGCAATCCACAAGGTCAGTACGCCTGTCAGCAGGCTCATGACCAGAGCCAGAACTAACATGACCCGGGTGACATACCACTCGCTAATACCACAGGCCCGCATCACCGTCATTTCGCTATCTACGTACAAACGGCCATGGGCTAACATGATCCCCAGGAATAAACTTAAGGGCAGGATCAACGAAGCAAGAATGGGCATACTCAAAGCCAGAAAACCCAAAACCAGACTGGCGGGAATATCCCCATTTGAAGCCTCGGCCAGGACCCGAACGAACTTTTGAGTAATAAAAATAGCCATCAATACCATAAAAACAGCGGCTTGGGATTTAACGGTTTCTTTAACTAAATAGCGAAATATAAGCACAGAGCTTCCAAGACAAAAGTGGTATTTTAGTGGCATGCTGCAAATTTTTAAGTAAACTTAACGTTTTCACACGTTTAATTTGCGTCGGGCGCTAATTCAAAGCGTTTTACCCGTCCTCGATTACAGATTATGTATGGCTTAGGCGCATCTTGCAATAATAACACTGCATCACTAAATAAAGTCTTATAAAAATAAAGTGGTTCGTGGTGTATACAACTCATAACGACAAAATAATTGTTGGTGAATAAGGAAAACTCGTGGAATTTAGCGTAAAAAGTGGCAGTCCGGAAAAGCAGCGTAGTGCCTGCATTGTAGTTGGCGTATTTGAACCTCGGCGTTTAACCCCAGTCGCTGAACAGCTTGACGACATCAGTGAGGGTTACATTAGTAACTTACTTCGTCGTGGGGATTTGGAAGGTAAACCCGGACAAATGTTATTATTACACCATGTACCAAATATTCTAAGTGAGCGAGTATTGCTGGTGGGTTGTGGTAAGGAGCGTGAATTGGATGAGCGTCAATACAAACAAATTATTTCCAAAACGATTAAAACCTTAAATGAAACAGGCTCAATGGAAGCGGTGTGTTTCCTGACCGAGCTGCATGTTAAAGGTCGTGACACCTACTGGAAGGTCCGTCAGGCGGTAGAAGCAACACAAGACTCGCTATATACCTTTTTGCAACTTAAAACCAAAAAAGGCGAACCCCGCAGACCCTTACGAAAAATGGTCTTCAACGTGCCAACCCGACGGGAGCTGCCTATTGGTGAGCGGGCGCTAGAGCATGGTTTGGCTGTAGCATTAGGCTCCAAGACAGCCAAAGACGTGGCTAACATGCCACCAAACATTTGTAATCCGCTGTACTTATTCGAGCAGGCTAAATTATTAGAAAAAGAATATGCAAACCTAAGCGTTGATTCCGTTAATGAAAAACAAATGGATGATCTGGGTATGCACGCCTACCTAGCGGTTGGAAGGGGCTCAGTCAATGAGTCGATTATGACCATCATGGAACACAACGGCGGGCCAGCAGGGCAAGATCCTATTGTACTAGTCGGCAAAGGCCTGACGTTTGACTCTGGCGGCATTTCCATTAAGCCCGGTGAGGCCATGGATGAAATGAAATACGATATGGGCGGTGCCGCAGGTGTACTAGGTGCCATGCATACCATTTCAGCACTCAATCTGCCGATCAATATCGTGGGTATCTTAGCCGGTTGTGAAAACATGCCGGATGCCAACGCCTATCGCCCTGGTGATATACTGACGACCATGTCAGGCCAAACTGTTGAGGTGCTCAACACCGATGCCGAGGGGCGCTTAGTATTGTGTGATGCATTGACCTATGTGGAACGCTTTAGTCCAGAGCTGGTGGTGGATGTGGCGACCCTAACCGGTGCCTGTGTGATTGCCCTGGGCAAACATGCCACCGCCGTATTTAGCAGTCATAATCCCCTCGCCCATGAGTTACTGAATGCCTCAGAGCAAAGCGGCGACAAAGCTTGGCGTTTACCCCTGTGGGATGAATATCAGGATCAAATTGAAAGTCCCTTTGCGGACATGACTAACCTTGGTGGACGCCCGGCAGGCGCGATCACGGCAGCCTGCTTTTTGTCGCGCTATACCCGTAAGTACAATTGGGCACATATGGATGTCGCTGGTACGGCTTGGGTCGGTGGTAAAAACAAAGGCTCCACCGGTCGCCCGGTTCCCATGCTCAGCCAGTTTTTGATGAACCGGGCAGGCCTGGAAACAGAGGACTAGATGTCCAAAGTATCTTTCTACTTGCTGGATATTGAAGCCGATAAAAGTACCAATCAGCCAGCGCATTTAGTGCTGGCTTGTCAATTGGCAGCGAAGTGCTTTAGAAATAAACAGCGTTGCCTGGTTTTTTGCCAAGACAAGGCACTGGCCGAGCAATTTGACGAACTATTATGGCAATTACCGAATGATAGTTTTGTGCCCCACAATCTGGTTGGAGAAGGCCCAGTCGGTGGTGCACCCGTGGAAATAAGTTGGCAGGTGCCTGCTCAATTTAATCGCCCGGTGCTGATCAACCTGGCCTCGAACATGCCGGAGTTTCATCAGCGCTTTGCTCAAATTTATGATTTTGTGCCTAAAGAAGAACACCTTAAACAGCAGGCTCGAGACCGATATAAGTATTATCGCGGGGCAGGTCATCAACTAGAGACCCTGCCCGCCAGCAGCATTAATGAGATATAAAGTAATGGATAAAACGTTTAGCCCACACAATATTGAACAACAGTGTTACCAACAGTGGGAGCAAAAAGGCTACTTCAAAGCCAGCGGCGAGGGCGAAGCCTATTGTATTTTATTGCCGCCTCCCAACGTCACCGGCAACCTGCACATGGGTCACGGCTTCCAGCAAACAATCATGGATACCCTCACCCGTTACCATCGCATGAAGGGTGACAACACCCTGTGGCAGGTCGGTACCGATCATGCGGGGATCGCCACCCAAATGGTAGTAGAGCGCCAGTTAAACGCAGATGGCTTAACCCGTCATGACCTGGGCCGCAAAGCATTTATAGATAAAGTATGGGACTGGAAAGAACATTCTGGCGGAAATATCACCCAGCAAATGCGCCGTTTGGGCACCTCTGCTGACTGGGAACGTGAAGTCTTTACCATGGACGATGACCTTTCAGCCGCCGTAGTTGAAGTATTTGTCAAACTCCATGAAGAAGGTTTAATTTATCGGGGCAAGCGTTTAGTCAACTGGGATCCCGTGCTGCATACCGCCGTGTCGGATCTGGAAGTACTGAACGAAGAAGAAGCCGGTTTCATGTGGCATATGCGCTATCCTCTGGCGGATGGTTCCGGTGAATTAGTGGTCGCAACCACACGCCCGGAAACCATGCTCGGCGATACAGCCGTGGCGGTGCATCCCGACGATGAGCGTTACCAGGATTTTATCGGCAAACAAATTAAACTGCCCCTGAGCGGGCGTTTGATCAGCATCATCGCCGACGATTACGTTGACCCTGAATTCGGTACGGGCTGCGTCAAAATCACCCCGGCCCATGATTTCAACGATTACGAGATGGGCAAGCGTCACAACTTAGCCATAATCAACATCCTAACCGATGACGCCAAGCTAAATGACGATGTGCCCGCACCCTACCGGGGCATGGATCGTTTTGCTGCCCGTAAGCAAATAGTCGCTGATTTAGACGCACTAGGCGCGCTGGTCAAAGTTGAAGATCACAAGCTTAAAGTACCTCGGGGGGATCGCTCCGGGGCTGTCATCGAACCCTATCTGACCGATCAATGGTACGTTGCCATGGAGTCACTTGCCAAACCTGCTATTGAAGCAGTACAAAGTGGTGAAATACGCTTTGTGCCAGAAAACTGGAACAAGACTTACTTCCAGTGGATGAACAATATTCAAGACTGGTGCATTTCTCGTCAATTATGGTGGGGACATAGAATACCGGCCTGGTATGACGACGAGGGGCGCATTTATGTGGGCCGGGATGAGCAGGAAGCACGCACTAAAAACAAACTCGGTGCAGACGTTAAACTACGTCAGGATGATGATGTACTGGACACCTGGTTTTCTTCCGCTCTATGGCCTTTTGCCACCATGGGCTGGCCTGCAAAAACCCCGGAATTAGATACCTTCTTACCCAGTTCCGTATTGGTTACCGGCTTTGACATTATTTTCTTCTGGGTAGCCAGAATGATCATGATGACCAAAAAATTCACTGGCCAAATTCCCTTTAAAGAAATCTATATTACCGGGCTAATCCGTGATGAGCAGGGCGATAAGATGTCTAAATCTAAGGGTAACGTGCTTGACCCGATTGATTTGATTGACGGCATTGAGTTACCGGCCCTAATTGAAAAGCGCACCGCGGGCATGATGCAGCCCAAGCTGGCAGCAAAAATCACCAAGCGCACCGCCAAGGAATTCCCCAACGGCATAAACGCCTATGGCACTGATGCCCTGCGCTTTACCTTTGCTGCGATGGCTTCCACCAGCCGGGATATTAACTTTGATATGAGCCGGGTAGAAGGCTACCGCAATTTCTGTAACAAGCTGTGGAATGCCTCGCGTTTTGTGCTAATGAATGCAGAAGAGCAAGATACCGGCGCGACCGGTGGTAAGCTAGAACTCAGCCTCGCCGATAAGTGGATATGGGCACGCTTTCAACAAACACTGCAAGAATTTGAAGCCGCTTTAGTCGATTATCGCTTCGATATCGCCGCCCAGGTGGTGTATGAATTCACTTGGAATCAATTTTGTGACTGGTACCTGGAGCTGTCGAAACCAGTACTGAACTCCGACGATAGTCGCGAAGCGCAGAAACGCGGTACGCGCCATACCCTGGTCAATGTACTGGAGCATATTCTGCGCTTAATGCATCCCTTAATGCCTTTTATCACCGAAGAAATATGGCAACGTGTCTCTCCTCTTTGCCAGACTTATGCGGATAAGAGTGATATGAGTATCATGACCCAAAACTTCCCGTTGCAAGATGCCAATCTACGGGATCAACACGTGATGGATGACATGGAGTGGGTGAAGAGCTTTATTGTCGGCATCCGCAATATTCGTGGAGAAATGGATATTTCACCCAATAAACCCCTGAGTGTGTTGCTGCGCAATGCCAATGAGCAAGACCGGCAGCGCTTGCAAAACACCAAAGGATTTTTAGGTGCCCTGGCCAAGCTAGAAAATATCGACTTACTTGCTGCCGATGAAGTTCCTCCCGCCTCGGCGACGGCCCTAGTCGGTGAGATGGAGATATTGATCCCCATGGCCGGCTTAATTGACAAAGATGCGGAGCTGGCCAGAATTGCCAGGGCTTTAGATAAAATCGAAAAAGACTTTTCCCGCACTCAAGGTAAGTTAAGCAATGAAAAATTTGTCGCGAACGCGCCGGCTGAAGTCATCGATAAAGAAAAAGCCAAACTGGCAGACTTTGAAATGCAAATGGCCAAGCTGCGGGAACAAAAACAGACGATAAGCGAGCTGTAGCGATTAACCTTTAACCAGTAAGCAAAAAAGCCGGAAGGATCCTATGGACTTGCGGCTTTTTTGTACCCCCCCCCTCCTAAAAGCATATATATACCCATACCACCGCAAAATGCCCGCTTCAGGGAAGACCGTGATAAATGCTAACATAGACTTTAGTTGGATGAATAATCTGTGGTATAAGCATTGTCCTATGAACCCCTTAATTTTAATGGCAGGCTTCAATGGTCGCTAATCACAACCAGTACGCTAAATGTTAAGCCGCTCCCTCCTTTGTGCTGTGGGTCTTGTTCTCTTTTGTAGCGTATCATCTTCTATTGTTGAGGCTAAAACAGCGCAAGTCGAATTGATTTTTGCCGTAAATATGCACCCAATTGGCGACAATGGGGTCGATGATTATGCTCAGTTAGCCACTTTACTTAGCCAAAGGCGTAAGCAAAGCCCCTCTTCCTTATTTATCTTCGGCGGCGGTAGCTTAGGCCCAAGCACTATGTCGGCTTTTGATCATGGCTCACACATTATAGATATCTTAAACAGCCTCGAACCCGATGTAATGGCAGTCCGAAAAAGGGAGTTTAGCTATTTTGAGGATGAACTCTCTCTTCGTTCCTACGAAGCCGCCTTTCCCATTGTGATCAGCAATCTGTTTGACCCCTTAACCTATGGCAACCTGGATGGATTATTTTCCAGTGTATTAGTCGAAAAAGGCGACAACACCTTTGGCATAATATCCATCACGGATGAGTCCGTAATGGAAGAATATCTACTACAACGGGTTAAAATTTTTGAGCCTCAAGAAGCCATTAACAAACTGGCAAAAGAGCTGCGACAACAAGGCGCTGATATCATCATCATGATTTACGCCAAGGCCTATGACTATTTTGCAACTTTACTCAGCGAAGGCACCATAGACTTGAGCCTGCGAGCCATACCCTTAGACGAAAATCCTTTATTACCTTCTCTACTACAACACCCCCGGAATATTGGTATCACCACAAAAGGTCAGGTGTTATTGGTCCACCTCAACTGGGAAAAAAACCAAGGGGGAAGTTTACAAGTGAACACCTCCTATATTCCCCTAAAGAACCTAACAGAAGACCCTCTGGTTTCGTCACAAATCCAGCAATATACCCACCGTCTGGATCGGCTGCTCAATCAGCGTATAGGCACCCTAATGACGGCCATGGATACCCAACGGAACACCGTTCGAACCCAGGAAGCAGCTTTCGGTAATTTTGTGGCCGATGCCATCAAAGCATACACCCAAGCCGATATCGGATTAATCAATAGTGGTGCAATACGCGGGGAGGAAATCTATCAACTTAACACACCTTTAACTCGTCGGCATATTGCCAAAGAACTCCCCTTTAGGAGCCGTGTGGCGGTGCTGAAAATAAAAGGCCAACAACTCATTGAAGCCCTTGAAAATGGCTTTAGCACGACGGAGGAGGCGAGCGGGAAGTTTCCACAGGTGTCCGGAATTCAAGTCACTTACGATCCATTAGCCGAGCAAGGCGCAAGAGTGATTTCAACGATAATAAATGGCAAAACATTAAACCTTTCACAATTTTATACCCTGGCCACCTCAGATTATCTTGCCGATGGTGGAGATAATTACTTTTCATTTACTTATGCCCAAAGAATCGATTACAGCAATCACGAGCCCCCGTTAATTTCGGATGTGGTCGTCAATGCAATCCAAAAGAAAAATATGATTTCGCCCCGGGTTGAACAGCGAATAATTAGCGTTGAACCATGACTGAAAAAATGAACGAACTCATTTTCCTTTCCCAGCCTAAAACAAAACAACGTTTTACCCTGACAAGGACATTCACCAGCGCGCTGGTGCTTATTTTACTGCTATTTGTTCTACTCAGTTCTGTGGCCTATTACCGTATATTGGGTTTTGAATCAGTGATGTCCAATGTTGCGGATGTAGACCTTCCCAGGGTTGTACTGTCTGGCCGTTTGTTTGGTCACGCGAATAAACTTGCAGCCTCAGCTGAAATGCTCTCAAAGGCCAGTTCAAAAGCATCAAGAAGAATTGCCAAACAAGATATTGCTAAGCAAATTGCCACAATAAGAGCCTTGTCACTAAAGCACCAGGGGGATAAATACCTTGGGATACAACTAGATATTATCAGCACTGAGTTGGCTGATTTTTCCCGCCTAATTGATAATGAAATACTCGTTGGAACACGATTAGATAAGTTACGGCAAACCTTGTATCAATTACATAGTGACGCTTTAACCTTATCGCCCTTGAAAAATGAAACAGATGCGGACGATTTAGACATCCGTGCATGGCAATTGAATTTCACTCGCTTGGTCACCCATATTGATAAGGCATTAAGTCAAGACCGCTTACAAAACGTCCGGCAAATGTTTAACACCGTGGAGCGAAAACTAATGCCTATGCAAGAGCCCCCCTTTCGTGGGATAGGCGAAAACATCCCTAAAACAAGCTATTTTAATCAGCAATTACTTTCCTTGTTGGAGAGTGAAGATGGGTTGTTATCACTAAAAGTTCAACAACTTAGGTTGGCAGGCAGAGTGATTGGTCGAGCAAACTTTTTACACATCTTAATTAATGACTATGCCCGTTTACTTGAGTTTTCAGCCAATGAAATTGATCAGGCGGTAATGATACAAAACCAGCAAACGGCCCTTAGTGTGAAGAGCCTGACAAGATGGCTTGGTGTGATATTTCTGTTTGCCATCATCGTCGTTGCCATTATTGTAATATTAATCCAGAAAAAAGTTGTGCAACGTTTGGTGACGCTAAACCTACTGGTGCAGGACAAGCTCAAAGGCGTGCAAGAAAACCCTGAAATTAAGGGCAATGATGAAATATCTGATATGGCCCGCACCTTTATTGCATTAGCACGCACCATCGAAAAACAAAGAAAAAAACTGGAACATTTGTCGTTATCAGATAGCTTAACCGGCGTAGCTAACCGACGGGCCTTTGATGAAAAACTGCTATATGAGAGCCAGCTATCGCTAAGGCACCAATGGCCCATATCCCTGCTATTAATCGATGTTGACTTATTCAGACTCTATAACGATCACTATGGACACAGCAGCGGTGACAAGTGCTTACAGGGAGTCGCCAAAACCCTTAGCCAGGTGGTGAAACGTAACAACGACTATGTCGCCCGTTTTGGTGGGGAAGAATTCGTTTGTATATTACCCGACACGCCCAACGAGGGAGCGCGGAGTATTGCACAAAATATAATGGATGCACTGGCTGACCTCAACCTGCCACATGCGCATAATCAAGCGAGCACGCGTGTGACGGTCAGTATAGGTATAGCGACTTCAATCACGGATAAATTGCGCTCGCCTGATGAGCTAATCAACAATGCAGGCAGTGCTCTGAGTCAGGCAAAAGCGAATGGGCGAAATACATACCAGAGTTACAGTGAAAATCCAGCGTAAATAATTATTACTATAAAAAAACCACCTTTTTGGGTGGTTTCTTAGGACATTGAGCACGTTATTTTTTTTCCATCAACCGGGAAAACTCATCCTTAAACCAGTCATGTATCATGTTTTTTTCATAACGCAGCGTTTCACTGTCGAAAAATCGATTGGACCTACTTAGAAATGACATGTCTTTTAATTTAACCGCAGACTCCTGTACCACCTGTCCACTTTCATCCAACAATTTATACGTAAAGCTCATGCGCGGGATATCCATTGCCTTTATCAATCTGACCTCGGCACCACTATTACCCAAGCCCACAAAGGAAGCTGGCCACACCTGACCAGCAAGATCCAGATTATCCACCGTCATCAATAAGGTCTGCCCATCCGGCAAGTCTTCTGCCAACTGTGCAATATACTCATCGAGTTTCTTAAAGGTGCTTTCCCTAAAGCGTGAGCGTGATCCACTAGTGGGCCGAACATCCCAATAATTTCCCGGCTCCTGCCAGGTTACCTCAACGTCAGCTTTGGCAAACGTTTGACTCGAAAGCAGAGCCGATATGCTTGAAATAAGGACTATTAATCGCTTTTTCATATGCTTAACCTCATCAATAAATATAACTCATCTTCTTAAGAAGATAGTATCGAAGGCCTGAACCCTAACTGAATTTATCTTCTGTTAATACAATATACCTAGGTCAAAGCAAATCATCAGTAGGGCCCATCAACCATCTACTCTGTTTACTATAATCATTCAGACTAAACAGAAAAGCTATCTTTGGATATTGTACGGTTAATTTCGCTGCAAAAATAACGCAAGGTCGCCCCATAAATAAAGGGATTTTTATCACCGTCCTCACAATACAGCCGACGGAAATGGCCAACTTTATTTTTGCTTGAGGTGATGTCATACAGATAGTCTTTTTGATACTCATTCATATTTTGCATATGGGGCGCGATAACATCACGTAGTTCGCCTAATTGTTGTTGATCAGCAAGCTCAGATATTTCGGTCATCCAATCTGATACCGTATTTTGCATGTCAGCGAACCAATACTGCATGAAAGGCGAACGCAGGATGGCTATCAGGGCAAAAATTTCTAAGCAAATAATCAATAGGCGAAACATAAGTCATAGTCTGTGATTTAATTAATTAACACAATACGTTATTTTTAATGATTAAAAAATAGGCAAAAGTTATCTGTATTTATACCCAAGTAATAATTATATTCTTAGCCGGTTGTAGTGGTGCCTTGCTGGCGCAAGCCGGCATATTCTAAGCTTCGTGCTGATTATCCAGCATGAAAAATGGCTTTTGAACCCAAGGGAGTAAAGCAATAACTATCCATGCTGATATACTTATCCCACGAATACCCTTAATCCTGAAATCAGACCTAGCTAGGGACCCCGAATGAGTGAGCGAATTCCTGTAAAAAACATCTCACCGGTAAAAGTTCATAAACCCGACACTAGCCAGCACGACAATCGTTATACCCCTCGCAGCCGTATTTATGTGCGTGCAGTTAGCGGTGCCCTGGAAAATTTCCGTCGCTTTTTTGGTTTATTTTTCCTGAGTATTTTTGCCCTACTCCCCTGGCTGCAGTTTGAGGGACGACAAGCCATATTATTGGATATCGCTGCTCAGCGTTTTAATATATTTGGCCTGACCCTTTGGCCACAAGACCTAACGTTGTTGGCCTGGATATTAATTATTGCCGCCTTTGCCTTGTTTTTCATTACCACCTTTGCTGGCAGAGTATGGTGTGGCTTTATGTGTCCGCAAACCACCTGGACATTTATCTTTATCTGGTTTGAAGAAAAAATTGAAGGCAGTCGCAATAAGCGTATCAAGCTGGACGAACGTGCCTTAGATTTTGATAAACTTTGGCGAAAAACCCTCAAACATATAGCCTGGATAGCAGTTTCCCTGCTGACCTCGTTAAGCTTTGTGGGTTACTTTAGTCAGATTGATTTGCTGTTTTTGACGTTTTTCAGCTTCTCTGCTGGTTTTTGGGCCACCTCCTCGGTTATTTTCTTTGCGGTGTGTACCTATGGCAACGCCGGCTATATGCGCGAAATCATGTGTACCCATATTTGCCCCTATGCCAGATTCCAGTCCGCGATGTTCGACCAGGACACCTTCACCGTTGCCTACAATCCTCACCGCGGTGAAAAGCGCGGCCCCCGCCCACGCAAAGCCAGCCGTATAGATGAGCCACTCAATGGCCTGGGGGATTGCATTGATTGCCATTTATGTGTGCAGGTATGCCCGACCGGCATCGACATTCGCAATGGCCTGCAGTATGAATGTATTAACTGCGGCGCCTGCGTAGACGCCTGTAATGGTGTCATGGAGAAAATGCATTACCCGAAAGGCTTAATTAGTTTCACCTCGGAAACAGAGCTCGCCGGCGGCAAGACAAAAATATTACGCCCCAAATTAGTCGCCTACGCTGTGGTGCTGGCATTGATGATCGGGCTATTAGTACTTGAGCTATTTAACCGTATCCCCCTTGAAGTTGACATTATTCGCGACCGAAATTCCCTTTACCGAGAAACTACCGCAGGCCTGATAGAAAACGTGTATACGGTGAAAATTCTTAATAAATCACAAGACGCTCAACGTTTTTCTATTACAGTAGTGGGCCTTGAAGGGCATCAGTTTATTGGAGAGTCAGAGGTGGACGTAAGGGGAGGAGAGCTCTATAACGTCCCCCTTAGCATTGCCATTGATGCTTATCAGTTAGAAAAATCGGTGACTAAATTTTATTTTAAAGTTCAAGCACTGGGCAGTAAGGCAGAAGACGTATATGTGGAACAAAGCAGCAAGTTTTTGTACCGATGAGCCAGGGAAAATGAGTATCTTTAACTTTTCACAGCTCAGCCCGGATTTGATTTTAGATGCGATTGAATCGCTGGGCATACGGGCAAACTCAGGTCTGCTTGCCCTAAATAGCTACGAAAACCGAGTTTATCAATTTATCGCCGACGACAATAAACGTTACGTGGCTAAGTTCTATCGGCCTAACCGCTGGAACGAACTGCAGCTGCTGGAAGAACATAGTTTTTCCATCGAGTTGGCAGAGTATGAAGTGCCGATTGTCCCTCCCCTGATCATTAATGGACACAGCCTTCATCTGTATCAGGGCTACCATTTTGCCCTATTCCCATCGGTAGGCGGACGACAATTCGAGGTGGATAATATTGAACATGTGGAATGGGTGGGGCGATTTATTGGCCGTATCCATGCGATCTCGAGCACCCAGCCCTTTGTTCATCGCCCAACATTGTGCATTGCAGAGCATTTACAGCAACCGGTGATTGAACTAAGCACCAGTGAGCTTATTCCCGACTATTTGCATAAGCCATTTTTTACGATCCTGGAGCAGGTGGTTGCCCGCACCGGCGAACGTTATGCAAGTGCTAACGATATCCGCCTGCACGGAGATTGCCATTCAGGCAATATCCTATGGCGAGACGGGCCTACCTTTGTGGATCTGGATGATTGTCGCAACGGGCCGGCCATTCAGGACTTGTGGATGATGTTATCCGGCGACCGTATGCAACAAAGTGTGCAAATGAGCACCCTGGTTGAAGCCTATGAAGAATTTCATACCTTTGACAACAAACAACTTCACCTTATTGAGCCCCTGCGTGCGATGCGCATGGTGCACTACATGGCATGGTTGAGTAAGCGCTGGCAGGATCCTGCTTTCCCACAGGCCTTCCCCTGGTTTGCCGAGGGCAAATATTGGGAACAACAAATATTATCCTTAAAAGAGCAGCTATCTGCCCTCAGTGAACCGTCGCTGATAATATAGCCCCCTACCCCTAAACCTGCTGCAAGCCGTGTTGCAGCCAGGCGAGAAAAAACAAAGCTCACCACAGTGGACACCGAGTCCACAGAGAAATACGGGGTGGTAAAAACGCTTATATACCCAAAGTCTTTGCCGTTGCAGCCAAACGGGAAAAACACTTTTTCACTACAGATTGCACCCAGAGGAAAATGTTTAAAATTGAATCATTTTTTCTCGGTGGTCTTTATGATCTCGGTGGTGAATTTTATTTTGACGGACCCAATCTATATTGGGGCCAGATCCTCCAGCGACCACCGGGGCTTGGCTTGGGTGGATAGGGTCTCAATATGCCCGGCTTTTAGGCGCTGCAGGCCGGCATAGGCAATCATCGCGCCATTGTCCGTGCAAAATTCCAGGCGCGGATAAAACACCTCTCCACCTAAGTGCTTCATCATTTCAGCAAATTGTTCGCGCAAATGGGTATTAGCGCTGACGCCCCCAGCGATCACCAGTCTTTTTAAACCCGTGTGTTTAAGAGCCCGGCGACACTTTATAGCCAGGGTATCCACTACCGCCTCTTGAAACGCAAAAGCGATGTTAGCCTGGGTTTGCGGCAAATTATCCGATGCTCTGATGGTGTTGGCCGCAAAGGTTTTTAGCCCGCTAAAACTAAAATCCAAACCGGGCTTGTTGGTCATCGGCCGTGGAAAGGCATAATGACCTGCTTCGCCTTTTTCGGCCAGTTTTGCCAGTAACGGCCCACCGGGGTAATCCAGTCCAAGGAGTTTCGCGGTTTTATCGAACGCTTCACCCGCCGCATCATCCATTGACTCACCCAAGACCTCATAGCGGCCAATCCCTTCGACTTTAACCATCATCGAATGTCCGCCAGATACCAACAAGGCCACAAAAGGAAATTCTGGCGCGGGCTCATCCAGCATCGGCGCGAGTAAATGACCTTCCATATGATGCACACCTACTGCTGGCACGCCCCAGGCATAGGCCAGGCTACGGGCCACCGACGAACCCACCAGCAAAGCACCCACCAGCCCGGGGCCCTGGGTAAACGCAATGCCATCAATATCGTCTGGCGTGCAATTTGCCTCCTGCAACGTTTGTTTAATCAACGGCACAATTTTACGCACATGATCCCGTGAAGCCAATTCAGGTACCACGCCGCCATAATCTGCATGCAGTGCTACCTGGCTATAGAGTTGATGGGACAACAGACCGGCGAATTCATCGTAAACCGCGACCCCCGTTTCATCACATGAAGTTTCAATACCGATAACACGCATTATTTTTCGTTGTTCTTAGTAGATTATTTG
Source organism: Paraglaciecola sp. (assembly GCA_047618055.1). Lineage (GTDB taxonomy): Bacteria > Pseudomonadota > Gammaproteobacteria > Enterobacterales > Alteromonadaceae > Paraglaciecola. The sequence continues at coordinate 23,669 of JBLHIW010000010.1, forward strand.
CCGTGCATTCTACCCTCACCAAGCAAGATCTGCCACGACGTTACACATATTTGAGTTTTTGCGCGAACAGAGCTTTACAAAAGCGAAGGATATGATTAGAATTCCGCACCATTTTTAACCGCGTCAGCTGCCTTTGCACTGGCCGATAAAGTAATTTATTTTTTGAGGTGAGATTTTAATGCCAATCGTTAAAGTTAGAGAAAACGAACCATTTGATGTTGCATTGCGTCGTTTTAAGCGTTCATGTGAAAAAGCAGGTGTTCTATCTGAAGTTCGTCGTCGCGAATTTTTTGAAAAGCCTACTTGGGAACGTAAGCGTAAAAAAGCTGCTGCAAAGAAGCGTCTTTTGAAGAAGTTGTCTCGCGAAAACGCCCGTCGCATCAGATTGTACTAAATCTCTCCTGAGGCGTTTTCCTTCTACTTTTAAAGTACACAGTGTCAACGCCTTTTGCGGTTTATCCAGTATTCTTTTTAGCTTCTCTTTGAGTCAATCCTATGCCTTTGTTAGATGATTTAAAAAATGCGCAAAAAGACGCGATGCGCGCTAAAGACAAAATGAGTCTTAATCCTATTCGTATGACCCTTGCTGCCGTAAAGCAGCGGGAAGTTGACGAGCGGATTGAACTTAATGATGAAGATATCACGGTTATTCTGATCAAGATGGTGAAGCAGCGTAAAGACGCAGCCAGTCAGTTTGAGCAAGCCAAACGTCAAGACTTAGTCGATGTGGAGCTGGCGGAAATAACGGTGTTACAAGCCTTCCTTCCTCAGCCCCTGAGTGAAGAAGAACTTGGCATATTGATTGAGCAAGCCATCGCTGAAACAGGCGCAAGTGTTATGCAGGATATGGGCAAAGTCATGGCTTGGTTAAAACCTAAAGTTCAAGGCAAGGCCGATATGGCTCAGCTTGGGGCCAAAATAAAAGCCCAGCTAAATTCGTAGAACGCTAATCAGTACAGAATATTAAACAAGCCGCATCCTATTGCGGCTTGTTTGTTTTAGGCACGATAATTATCTCGTTCTACCGCTTGTCTATGGCATTATATAGCCACTTTTTTTTAATTCTGGTGAGCTGAGAACTAAGTATGGCAGGCCGTATACCCCGCGAATTTATTGATGATTTAATTGCCCGCAGCGATATTGTAGAGCTTATCGATAGTCGCGTGCCGCTGAAAAAAGCCGGTCGTAACCATCAAGCCTGCTGTCCCTTTCACAATGAAAAAAGCCCTTCTTTTACCGTCAGTCAGGATAAGCAATTTTATCACTGCTTCGGCTGCGGAGCCCATGGCAATATCATATCCTTTTTGATGGAATATGAGCGTTTAGAGTTCCCTGAAGCCATCGAAGAGTTGGCGCAATATCACAGCATTGACGTGCCCCGGGAAGAAAATTCTGCCCCGGCACCATCCCAGGCGCAGAAACAGCAAAAAGCCAATGACTACGAGTTAATGGAAAACGTCACCCGCTTCTTTACGCAGCAGTTAAAAAACCATCCGGATAAAAACCAGGCCATCGACTATCTAAAAGGCCGGGGACTAAGCGGTGAGATCGTCAAGTCCTTTGACATAGGCCTTGCCCCCTCACAATGGGACGGGGTCCTTAGCGCCTTCGGCCGCAACCCTGAATCTCAGCAACAGCTGCTTGATTTGAAACTCGTCAGTGAAAATGACAAACGTCGCCGCTTTGATTTTTTCCGAGAACGTATTATGTTTCCTATCCGCGACAAACGCGGGCGGGTAGTTGGGTTTGGTGGCAGGGTGATGGGGGATGGCGGGCCTAAATACCTCAACTCACCGGAAACTCGCATTTTCCATAAAGGCCATGAATTATACGGTTTTTATCAGGCAAAACAGGCCCATCGCAGCCTGCAAAGGCTGATGATTGTCGAAGGCTATATGGATGTCGTCGCGCTGGCACAATTCGGCATTGACTATGCCGTAGCATCCCTTGGTACTGCAACGACCCCAGAGCACATTCAAATGCTGTTTCGTGCCACCTCGGAAGTGGTGTGCTGTTACGATGGTGACCGCGCCGGTCGTGAAGCGGCATGGCGCGCCCTGGAAAATGCCCTGCCCTTCTTAAAAGATGGGGTGGAAATGAAATTTTTGTTTTTACCGGACGGAGAAGACCCGGATACCCTGGTACGTAAGATTGGCAAAGAACAGTTTGAAAGCAAACTCGCCTCTGATGCGGTCCCCCTTTCCAAGTTCTTTTTTGACAATTTACTGCAACGCCATCATATCGGCAGTGCGGAGGGTAAGGCCGGACTGGAGGCCGAAGCTAAGGAATTGATTGCTAAAATTAAAGCCGACAATTTTGTGACCTTGCTCGAGGAAGATCTTAGAAAAAAGACCCATAGAGGCAGCTATAAGGCCGATATAATAAAAGATTTAAACAATGCCAATCTTGTCGGCTCAGCGCCTAAACTCGATTATCGTAAGCATGAGAAGAGCGCAGTTTCGCCCATTAGAATAATGATTCGGGTGTTAATGAATCATCCCTACCTGGCATCTAAGTACCCTGAAGTAGATCCATCAGCACTTAATGACGCGGTCATACGGGGTTTGCCCGCCCTAACCGAGCTGTATAATTACTGTTTAAGCAGAAATAACATTACCACAGGTATGATACTAGAACATTTCAGATCCAATGACTTAGGTAAACATTTAGCCAAGTTGCTGGCTATCGATCATGAAGCAGATGATGCGAAGCCTGATAAATTGTATTTGGATTGTTTTAACAAATTAATCGAAGCCCAACTCACGGCGAGATATGAAGAGCTGAGATCTCAGGAACGATTAAGCAAAGAAGAAAAACAGGAGTTTATGACCCTTGTTAAAACTAAAAATACCTATTCAGCCGGCTAAGGCCCCTTTAGACAGGGGACAAATACACCCCTATATTGAACACTTATATTTCCTGAAAAGCCCTCTTGTAAAAGAACAAAAACGCCCCAACATCTAGCGGTACTGGGGCAAAGTCTGCTATACTATGCAATTGGCTAATGTCTCAGTGCAAGTCAGCTATTTTTAACACCTAGTGATTAATTTATTTTAGAAATTAAGTGTTTTTTTAACCAAATTCGAGAAGTGTAGGTATATGGTTCAAAGCAAGCAGTCGCAGATAAAACTCCTCATTGCTAAAGGTAAAGAACAAGGCTACTTGACCTTTGCGGAAGTCAATGACCACCTTCCCCAGGATATAGTCGATTCAGACCAAATCGATGACATCATTCGCATGATTAATGACATGGGGATCAAGGTGTTCGAAAACGCCCCTGATTCTGATGAATTACTTATGCAGGAATCAACTACCGATGAGGAAGTGGCTGAAGCTGCGGCTCAGGCATTGGCCACGGTAGAAAGTGAGATTGGCAGAACCACCGATCCTGTTCGTATGTATATGCGTGAAATGGGTACGGTTGAATTGCTGACTCGCGAAGGCGAGATTGTTATCGCTAAACGCATTGAAGAGGGCATTAACCAGGTTCAGTGTTCGGTGGCTGAATATCCTGAAGCCATTACCCACCTCCTTGACCAGTGGGATCTGTTTGAAGCTGAAGAAATTCGCCTCAGCGACATCATTGTTGGTTTCGTCGACCCCGATGCTCAGGACATCGCACCAACGGCAACCCACGTCGGCTCTGAGTTATCTAAAGAAGAATTAGCCGACGAAGATGATGACGATGAAGACGAAGAAGAAGTAGATACCGGGCCTGATCCTGAAGAGGCCCGCGAAAAATTCACCGCCTTGCGCATCCAGTACGAAAAAGTCCGTGATGTGATCGCAGCGAAAGGTCGCTCTCATAAAGATTCCCGGGTACAAATACATGAATTAAGTGAAATATTTAAAGAGTTTCGCCTAATACCAAAACAGTTTGATCGCATGGTTAAAAACATGCGCAGCATGATGAATCGCATTCGGGTCCAAGAGCGGATTGTGATGAAATACTGCGTAGTCATGGCTAAAATGCCGAAAAAAGAATTTATTAAAGTGTTTGCTGGCAATGAAACCAGCACTGACTGGTTGTTTAAAGTGCTCGCATCTACTGCGCCTTATGCAGCTGAAATGAAAATTCATCAGGAAGAGCTCGAGCGCAGCATTGGTAAGATGAATGCAGTTGAAGAAGAAACTGGATTAATCATTGCAGATATTAAGGACATCAACCGTCGCATGTCGATTGGCGAAGCAAAAGCCCGTCGTGCTAAAAAGGAAATGGTTGAAGCAAACTTGCGCCTGGTTATCTCCATCGCCAAAAAATATACTAATCGTGGCTTACAGTTCCTGGATTTAATCCAGGAAGGTAATATAGGCCTGATGAAAGCAGTGGATAAATTTGAATACCGTCGTGGTTACAAGTTTTCAACCTATGCTACCTGGTGGATACGTCAGGCCATCACCCGCTCCATTGCAGATCAGGCACGTACCATCCGTATTCCGGTACATATGATTGAAACGATTAACAAACTTAATCGTATTTCTCGCCAGATGTTGCAGGAAATGGGCCGTGAGCCGACACCTGAAGAGCTGTCAGAACGCATGATTATGCCTGAAGATAAAGTTCGCAAGGTACTGAAAATCGCCAAAGAGCCCATCTCCATGGAAACCCCAATCGGTGATGATGAAGACTCCCATTTGGGTGACTTTATCGAAGACAGCACCATTGTGCAGCCTCTTGATTCGGCGACCGGCGGCAGCTTAAAAGATGCCACCCAGGAAGTACTCGCAGGCTTGACCGCTCGTGAAGCCAAAGTATTGAGAATGCGTTTTGGTATCGACATGAATACCGACCATACACTGGAAGAAGTGGGTAAGCAGTTTGACGTAACCCGTGAACGTATTCGCCAGATAGAAGCGAAGGCCTTACGTAAATTACGCCACCCCAGTCGCTCAGAGCAGCTAAAAAGCTTCCTCGACGAGTAGTTCCAGTCATAATAAAAATATGAAGCCTCAGCCATGCTGGGGCTTTTTTATATGTGCAAAAAACGCTAAAGCCTCAGCTGCCACTGAATAATATGCATCAACCAGACTATTGACTTAAACCTGCCCTCCTATACCCCGTAGCAGATAATATTAGCCTAAGTATCGTTTTCCCGAACAAAATTGAGGGATAATGAAAAAAATCACACTCGAATTGGCTCCTTTGATGTAGCGAATTGCGGACGTTCAGCACTTTCAAGCTATAGCCTACTGTCAGGTTTCTTTACATATTTTAACACTTAGAATTTGGTCGGAAAATCGCTACCCGAGCGGAGGTTGATTTATGCCACCCCCTTTACTAGGCAGTGCTTTCGGGCTACCTGGAGCCTGTTAACGTATTATCAACATGGTAAATTAACTAACCCCTAACTATCCCTAACAATGGCGAATACAAATAAAGTGTAAAATTTCCTGACACCCAACAATAGAACGTACATGAAAACGATAGAAGACATTAAATGCCTTGCATTTGAACAATTATGCCGTGATGTGGGCCTACCTGGCGTATGGGGTGGCGACCCACCTTAGTAAGATATTTTGTCCCCTGCCAACATGAAAATGGATGGCGCGGCTTATACCGAGACACGCTGCAAGGCCGTAAATGCATCAACTGTAGGTTTTTCACCTCAACTTTAAGTGGGTGTAATTATTACCATCACTGAGCACTGCCGAGCACCCACCCAAATCAGCAGGACTTAATGGCAGGTAAATTTAACTCTCTAAATAACTTACTCGCTTTACGCTTTGTTAAGTAGTTTATTTACGTGAATAATTTTTATATTTTGAATAACTTATGTCAGGTTTTTTTACATATTAAAAAATATAAATTTTCGATTTTTTTAATCCACTGTAATATATGGAGTTATTTTTTTTGGCATGATAGGTGCTAAGTAAATTTAGGTCGATAATGGCCGTTATTTTTAACTATGACCTTCCAAGGTTTTGGTAAAGGGATAAAAGGGATATCAAATGAAAAATACATTTTTAAGAGCGCCGTTCATAATGGCTGGACTACTACTGACTCTGGGGGGGCAAAACGTCTTCGCTGTGCCCATTTTTTCTGCCACAGACGCTATTCTCGGAGGTCAAAGCGACGGTACGCAATTCATCGAGGGCACTGTCGGTGGTGGCAATAACCAATGGCCGGTGGGCGAGGGCCCCAAACATCTGATTGACGGTCTCGGTCAAAAGTACCTCAACTTTGGCGAGACCCTTACCGGAGCCATCATTACGCCAAACTTAGGCAGTTCGATTGCGACCAGCATTCAGCTCTGGACAGCAAATGATGTTGACGATAGAGATCCTGCCAGTTTTGAGCTGTGGGGTACCAATACTGCCATCAGCGGGTCGAGTATCTTGCTTTCACTTTTTACCAGCATTGATAGCGGAAGTCTGGCGTTGCCTACTTCACGTAATCAGGGTGGTACTGCTGCTCTTCAGGCCGTGAATTCACAAACAATTGTCTTTTCAAATTCGACGGCATACACGTCCTATCTTTTATTGTTCCCTACCGTCAAATTGAACAATATCGGAATCATGCAAATTGCCGAGGCTCAGTTGTTCAGTGCGGCAGCGGCAGCACCAGTACCCGAGCCGTCAACCCTGGCTATCTTTGCATTAGGCTTGATGGGTTTAGCATCACGTCGCTTTAAGAAAAAATCTTAAAAAGAGACAAACAGATCAAGCATTAAAAAGCATCTTCCCCTTCGGTTGATGCTTTTTTTTACACCTTATTACATCTAAAAAATAGGCTGCATTAATCGACAAAGATAATTTTATCCCTAAGTACTACGTACTACCTGCCCACATACTCATTTATGTACCTCTATTTGCTTTCTCAGGCATCATTTTTTCTCTGTGTTCTCTGTGGTAAAAAACAGCGTCTAGTGGCAGCCTGTCATCAATAGCCCTCCCTAATATAGCAATGACGACACTTGGCACATTAAACCTGCCACTATGACACTTTATTATTTTCTTACAAAAAGCCCTAAGTCCCTTCCCCCTTGGCATAGGGAATAGCTTTTTGCAGCTCCTCGACCTTATGCTTAAGCTCATTCG
>JBLHIW010000011.1:0-30653 GCA_047618055.1 Paraglaciecola sp.
TCAGGGTGCTATCTAAGGTAATAATCGGCTCATCATTCACTGAGCTGACGGTAACGTTGATCGCTTGGGTGGTGGTGTAACCAGCACTGTCGGTCAGGGTTAAGGTAAAGCTATCTGCACCATTGAAATTAGCCACAGGCACATAGCTGACGGTGCTGCCACTGACTGTCGCCATACCGTTGCTTGCAGGTGTGGTGACACTCCCTGAGACAGTATCCCCGTCCACATCAGTGTAAGTGAAGCTCAAGGTTTGTCCGTTATCCTCATCGGTGCTCAGGGTGCTATCTAAGGTAATAATCGGCTCATCATTCACTGAACTGACGGTAACGTTGATCACTTGGGTGGTGGTGTAACCGGCACTGTCGGTCAGGGTTAAGGTAAAGCTATCTGCACCATTGAAATTAGCCACAGGCACATAGCTTACCGTGCTGCCATCGACGCTGGCGGTGCCATTGCTTGCCTGCGTACTGGCAAGAGCGCTGACCGTATCCCCATCCACATCGATGTAAGTGAAACTGAGTGTTTGCTCATTATCTTCATCAGTGCTCAGGGTGCTATCTAAGGTGATAAGCGGCTCATCATTCACAGAGCTAACGGTAACGTTAATCACTTGCGTGGTGGTGTAGCCTGAATTGTCAGTCAGGGTTAAGGTGAAGCTGTCATCACCATTAAAATTAGCATTGGGTGCATAACTTACGCTCGTCCCCGTGACACTGGCCACACCATGATTTGCTTGCACAGTGACGGTGGCACTAACCGTATCGCCATCAATATCACTGTAAGTGAAGCTTAATGTTTGCTCGTTATCCTCATCGGTACTCAAAGTGGTATCAATGATGATGATCGGAGCATCGTTAATATTGCTCACCGTAAGCGAAAATGCCGCTAAACTATCTGCACTTCCTACACTGTCGACCACGGTAATTATGATATTACTGCTAATACCTACATCATCATTACCCGGGGTACCGGTCAGTGCACCTGTTAGGGTGCTAAAGCTTACCCAACCGGGTTCACCGGTAATGCTAAAGGTTTGTGTATCACCTGCATCCACATCAAGCACACTGGGGGTGAAGCTGTAGTTACTGCCTTGGGATATCGTTGCTGTCGGTGTGCCTGCAATCACCGGCGCATCATTGGTATTGTTCACTGTAATAGTAAACGCAGCCAGACTATCGGCGCCGCCTGCACCGTCTGCCACGGTTATAATGATATTACCCGTTTCGCCGACGTGCGCATTCCTTGGTGTACCGGTTAACACACCTGTTGTCGGGCTAAAGTTTGCCCAACTTGGTGTCCCTGTAATACTGAACGTGAGTGTATCGTCAGCATTAGCATCCGTTGCCGTTGGCGCAAAGGTATAAACTGAATCTTCAGCAACAAAGGCAGCTGCACTGCCGGTAATGACTGGCAAAAGTTTTGTAGTCTCATGGATAGTGGGAATATCAATAAAACGAATTTCCTGATAAACCAGATCATACCAGCCGAGCAGAAAATCATTAGTATTGCCAAGGGTAAGTGGCGCATTAAGTGACCAGCTAACCCCATCATAAGACCCCGTTGCTAACACCGTGTTGTTATCGGCAACCCCATTATTATCACTGTCACCATAAAGGTAAATCGATGTTCCGGTAATATCGCTACTGCCAGAAATAGTATAACTATTGCCAAGGGTATTACTGCTTGAAGCTGGCACTGACACAACCACACTAGGAGTGCTGTCATACAGCAGCGATAGCAGGTTAGAAGCAGGATTTTGAACACTATTATCCACTGCATCATCAGCCATACTGGCTGGTAGTTCCACCGTTACAGTACCATTACTGACGGGCGTAAGATCAACATGATAGGTATCGCCTGAGCCATTAAAATTACTCACCGTGGCATTGCTAAAGACTAAATCATCAACGAGAAAGTTCACTACCGGGCGGCTAAAGTAGATATCAACCGGTATCACCGTGCTTGCCGTAGGATTGCTTTCGGTGGACGCAAGTAGCACAGTTAGGGATTCAATTTCCAGTACCCCTACACCACCAACCGACACCGTATTATTGCCATTAACCGTCGCAGAAACATTGCTGGTTATACTATTATAAACGCCAGCGCTCGCCCCGGCAGGTATCGCAACATCAACGGTAAAACTGCAGACATCACCCGGTAATAATTCACCACCAATAAACACCAAGGTAGTTGAACCTGTAATCAATGAATTTGGGCCACAGGGCGCAGACGGAAGCGCTACTGCGGAAAACCCGCTAATAACTTGGCTGAGGCTGTCCGTAAATTGAATAGCCGTTACGCCAAGGGCATCAGAGGAGTTAGTCAAGGTATAAGTAAGTGAAGCAATTTGACCTGCTAATGCAACACTGCCAAAGGATTTAGTTAACTTAAGATCACCGATTATCAGGGTGTCCGAGGCTGCTGAAGAGCTGGCGACTTGCCCGGCTGAATTCCCGGTCACGGTTGAGCTGGTCAAGGTAATGGTGCCGGGAGTAGCACCCGCGGGTATGTGCAACTGAACAGCAAAACTACACAGACTGTCAGCGCTTAACATGCCGCCCTCAAAGGTGAGGGTCGAGCTACCCGTAATGGATGATCCCGGACCGCAAATATCGCCGCTCGGTAATGCTATCGCGGTTAAGCCACTCAGTGCACTGTCTAAATCCAGGGTAAAAACAATACTTGAAATATCTGCCGCCGCATTTTCACTGTAAGCAAGTGACAAATCCAAGGTCACAGCCTCACCCGGTGCTATCTGCTCATCGCTGATAGCCAACGTTAGTCGAGGTGCACCATAAACGGTTAAATCATCACTGGCAGGCATGCCATAAACAACATCTCCCGCAATGGTGGCGGTGATAACACTGGTGGTAAAGGCAAAATCACCCGTTGCACCGTCAGATGGTAAAGTCAGGATAACATCAAAAATACAGCTATCTGCTGCGACAAGACTCCCACCGTTTACGTCAATGAGAAGGGCATCATTAATTATGCTGCTGTTAAATACTGACCCGGTGCCGCAGCTATTAGCGTTTGGCAGTGTATTGATAGCCATACCTGCATAGCTTGTGTTAAACGATTGGCTAAAACTGATTCCGCTTGCTGCATTATTACTATCGGTATTGGTAATGACATAACGCAGGGTGACATCATCCCCCACGCCGACCGGATCATCAATAAAGGTGGCACTAACCACAGGGGCTTTTGTAATTAATAAGGTACTCGACACTGCCGTTTTTGAGGTGGCTAAGCCCAGGGTAAGATCAATGACACTGGTGGTATGGGTATAGCTCCCTCCTGCAGCATTATTTGGAATTAATACGGTCACGGTAAAGGTGCACGATCCTCCTGAGGCTACATTCGCACCTGAAATGGTTAAATTTGATGAGCCTGTTAAGGTTGACCCTGCCCCACAAAAATCATTGGCGGGTAATGCTGTTGCACTTAAGCCAATTAACATAGCATCTAAATCATAGGTAAAAGTGATATCTTCGGCTGTATTATTTCTGTCTATGTTGTTAATGGTAAAGGTAAGATCGGCTAAACTTCCCGGTGCACTGCTATTTGGAAAGGCCATAACCATAAAGGTATTTTCCACCGTCAGTTTGGCACTGGCAGGCCCACTGGTATTACTATTTAAAAGCTGTACTAAATCACCGCTTTTAGTCTGATAAGTACCGCTGGCTTTAGCAGTGACGTTCACAGAAACCGTGCAACTGCCGCCCGCTCTTACAAAGAGCCTTTCGCCGTTTAACGACAGGGAAGATGGCACCGCAGTAATTTGTGGTGAAGCAAGGCCGCCGCTGCAGTCAGTCAATACATTAGGTTGCCCGGAAACCCTTAATCCAGTGGGCAAGCTATGGGTAAAAGTCAGTAAATCGGTGGGTAAGCCATTAGCCCTATTATCAATGGTATAGGTTAACTGGCTAACGTTACCCGGGGTAATGGTAGCCGGTGAAAACGCCATACTAAAACCAGGCAGGTTAGCATCGACGGTTAGTGTTGCATTTACGCTACCCACCTCGCCCGCACTGGTTGATAGTGCACCGGTATTGTAGAGCATGGCGCCAGGGGTTGCGCTGGTAATATCAAGTTGAAAACTACAGATTGCCCCCGCACTTAGACGGTAATTATTAAAGGTAACGCTGCTAGTACCTGCTGTTGCACTATAAGCACCATTAAGACAGGTATTAGAAGCAAAAGTGGCTGAGGCGATTGTCACACCCGTGGGCAGCGTATTAGTAAATGAAAGCTCGCTGACACCAGTTGCCTGTGCCGAGTTGTCAATCGTATAGGTCACAGTAGACACATTACCTGGCCCTATCGTTGCCGGAAAAAAACTGACACTAAATAACGGCATGCCGGCGTGAGTCATCAAGCTCAATGTTGAGCAGGTAACCATTATCAATACTTGCAGAAAAGTAGGTATAGTAGGTTTTTTTGTATTCATTCTATAGACACTCAATTTATTATTTGACAATGAGTTCTTACCTGCAGTCTGACCGTTTGCAGACAACCATTTAGTCTAAAAATGCCTTATCACCCCATCGGAGTAAGCTGTATGACATGCTTTGAGGCATGCAATGCCATGGTTTATTATGCTTAACGATTAACTAGTGCTCAGCACTTTTATGTTGCTCTAATTGCTGTACACGGTACTGCAGATCGATAATGGCTTTTTGCTGCTCCTGCACCAATTTTGTTAGGACGGCGACAAAGTCCATGGCCGCCAGGCTTTTACGATCACTACTTGCAACAATCTCAGGGACATCTTCAGCAATAAATCCGGCATAGGTTTCATCGGGCTCACTTTTATAGGTAAAGGTCACAGGCTTGAGGGCGTTAACTGTTTGGCGGGCGACATCGGCACTGATAACGACAATATCACTCTTTAATGCGCGGCTTGATGCGTTGGTCCACACACCGCCTGTTGTTAAGAGCGCGCCGCTTAAGGCCTGTAGCACGTTACCGGCAGCAACACTGCTAACGCCAATGCCTATCTCGCCGGTGCCCGTCACCATAAACAGCGACTCGCCACCAGTAGTCTGGACATCAAACACGCCATTAGGCGAAAATCCATTATCGATATTTATGCCCACATCACTGCTTGGGGAAATCAAAAATGCGTGATTATTGGCATTGGCTGAATGAGCCACATCAAATAATCCATCGGGTGTTACTGTCTGTAAACCAATATCACCATCGTTGGCAATATAGAAACTTCCATTTGGCGCACCGGGGATAATTCTAAAGGGCAATACCGAATTGTTAGTGACATCACGAATAAAGAAGTTAGTCTCATTTGCGCCCATATCCCAGGTCTGAGCAGCCCAGCCGCCGCTGTTGGTTTGCTCCAAGCGCACAGTGGGTGTATTGCCCGAAAGCATATGTACACCAACCAAAGGTGTGGCAGTGCCCAACCCAAGGTTACCCGAGGGCGCGATATAAAGGCTATTAGAGGGCGCCTCAGCTAAAATAGTAAAAGGGACGGTACCTGCATCCAAATCTTCAATGCTAAAGTGATTTAAACCGCCGTTACTACTGTCATTTGCCGTAATCTGCCAATCAACTGTGGGAAAGGAACTGGAAGAACTAGTATCTTGAAATTTTATCCGCAGATTATTTTCTTTTAACCTTATCGTGTCAAATCCAAAAACTTCGCCATTGACGCAATCGAAGCCAAAACAACCACTGCCTACCACCACAAGATCATCTAGTATATTTTGGTCGGCTGACACCAAGGTACTGCTCATTGCTGCAACACTCATCAGTATAATAACCTGCACTTTAGCTAATCGATTATTGCTGTTTTTCATAATATTGCCCCTGATTAGCCTGTTATTGAACTGAATGAGTTTGATTGGAGAAGTGTTTTATTTCACCTGACACCAGATAAAAAGAGCCACTTTGCTTGATGACTTTATTTTCCTTTTTTGCCTCTTTACTCCCCCGCCCGTTATTTAAAGCTTTATGGGTAGGCTGCCTAAACTGCCCCGCAAGCGCTGCTGTTATTTGATAGATATACAAACCATCATCTGGCGAGCCAAATTCAAGCAGTTCAATTGCGGGTAAAGCTGACTCAGATAGGCTGCTGGCAGAAAAACCATTGGGGCCTGTGATAGTCAAACTTGAGTGCCCCACATCCTCTTTGGCGGTAAAACTGACATAAGAGCCACTGAAATTTTCATTGGCAATTTTAGCCACATTATTTTCTGCTGCAAATGAAGAGTTAAACAGTAAACCGGCTAGTAACGACAGCAAAAGGTGTTTGATATGCATAGTGATCGTCCTGTCTGATGATGTGTTATGGGTAAGTATTTATTCTGCGCATACAAGAACGGCTTCTTGTATGGCTATTACTTCGATTAAGGTTGTTGAATTGCTAAATTTTTTATTCACTTTTTAGGTGTATCTAAAAATCAAAAAATGGGGCTGATACTGAGTCGCTATAGCATAAAGTTTATGTTGAAGTCCCTGCATTAAGCTTGGCGAATTAAGTAGTTTACTTTTTCATTCAACCTTTGCTAACTTTGCTAAAAATAACTGTAAATAAGTTAATGCCGAGTGTCTATTAGACAAAAGTATAGTAGTGGTTTTAAATAAGCGCTAACAAAGACAATAAACGCGTAGACCTCAAAAGTTTTCTAAACTTTCAGTGCGAATATTCTATTTTTTATCAATTAGCTACATAATTTATTGCTTAATTGTCTACGTAATGTACGCTATGGAATAGTCATAATCGACGAAACAATAGGCGAAAGCAAAAAAGCAGGACCTTAATTACGTTAGATATAATGACATTTTTTTGTGGGCGACCCCGACTCTCAGGCAAAAAAACTATTATGAAATACAAATTTTCTTTTTACATCTCAATTGCGTTTTTACTCATTGCTTGTGGAGGAAATGATGAAGAATCTGTGCCATCTGAACCTCTAGAAATCAGTGACACATCTATTAATATCGGAGTCCTTGATACGGATGAAAACACTGAAGATATTAATGACACTATAGTTGATTCTGATACAGGAACATCCCCCCCCAATACTGATGAAAATACTGATAACATCATCAACGATATAGATGATTCTGACCCGGGGGGATCGAGCGTTAATACTGAAGAAAGCACAGAAGATAATGATATAGATGATTCCGATCCAGATATTTAATAGGGTTTAACTAAAATTCTTATTGTCTAGCGGTGTGTATAGGTAAAATAAAAGCTTGTTTTTCATACAATGCCCATCACCTGAGTCTGTGATCCGCTTTGTGGAGGCGAGTGGCACACCGAGCTACTTGAGTTTACTTACCACACAGTGCAGCGAAGACACTGAAGGCATGATGGTTAAGACCAAATGATTTCATAGGTTTTTACTCTGTGACCTCTTTGGTGAACTTTTTTTGTTGCCTATACAGTCTGTTTTGATAGGGTATAGCAAGGCCTGAATCATCTGCATATCCGTGTACTAATTTTTCGTTTTTTGTATTTAGGTAACTAAGTACTCTTTCTATGACAACTGGATGTTAATTAGACCATCCCTTCCCTTCACCACCTTAGGAAAGCAACGGCGGTTTGCCATGTTTGTTGTAGTCTGCTTTTTAGTGATATGGCGGGCAAGTGCTGGATAGACAATATTCATTGTCGTATAGGCTCACAAGGCAGTTATAATATTGAGTAAAACCGCTACTCTCCTAGGAGTTTACTGCGCAGTTTCGGCTCTGATGTCTTTTCACCCAACCAAATATTAAAAAACCATCTACCGAAAAGTGGCTCGGCCACTTCGCCGATCAACTGATTATTGTGGTATAAAATAGTGCCGCCCTCGGCGTTGCGCAGGCCGATGATGGTTGAGGCATCACTTACATCGGGTATGATCTTAAGCAGGGTGTCGTACCAGCGAGCCATCGCCTGTTCATCATCAAATCCCTGCTGGCGGATTTCGTCAATTGAGCGTTTAGCGATGTCTGCGCCGTCTAGGTCACGCAAATACTTCAGTGACAGGGCAAAAGGCATCTCTGATGACCACACCCCTGCAGCGGCATAGAGCTTGGCATCGTAAACATTCCAGAATAAGACCTTAAGCCGGGCCTGGCCAACTAATTGCGCCTTGGGCACATATTGCTCAATCAATGGGATAGTTTGCCCCATGGCACTTGCTCCCCAATAAAGCCCTAAGATCAGGATGATGTTTCTTAGCATGCTTAGGTACCTATTTTTGTGATAGTTATATGCTTGTGTAGGCTATTACGGCGTATACGCTGATAAGGATTAGCTTTTTTTATGCCCGTGACGTTATTTAATAAACATCCTAATAATCCCGCTGTAGTTTTTCGACAATCTCTTTATTGGCGGCGGGGAAATCGAGGCTATCTAGTTTGACTATATCAATCCATTGACTGGTTTGCCCTTCCTGATGCATAGGTTCCCCTTCAAAACCATCGACCAGGCGTACATCTAAGCGGACTTTCTTATCCCCATAATCATGCTCAATTAGCAAAAATTTATCTTGTGAGGTGACCCGAATACCGATTTCTTCTAGTAGCTCCCTGGCAAGGGCTTGTTCGAGGCCTTCATTAGCTTCACGCTTGCCACCGGGGAATTCCCAAAGACCACCCTGGTGCAGTTCAACGCCACGCTTACTAATGTAAACTTGCTGATTACGTTTGATTACGCCCACGGCAACGTCAATTATCTTCATATATATTGGGTCCTAAAATGCAAAAAGTCGGGCAGCTCACAATATGAACACACCCGACTTTCATTAAGCTAATAAGCGCGCTTAGTCTAGCTAAGCTTGCCGTGACACTGCTTGTATTTTTTACCTGAGCCACAGGGGCAGGGATCGTTTCGTCCTACCTTCTGTCCTTCCCGCATTGCCGGCTTCGGCTGCTGCGGTGGCCGTGGGGATTGGGGTGCGTCTGCAGATTGATGCTTATATTGTTTGGGCACTTCGTCCGCCTGGCGGCGTTGCTCTTCAACCGCCTCCACGTCTGACTCAGCCTTAACCTGCACCTTGCTCAAAATGGTGACCACTTCCACTTTAAGTGCCTCAAGCATCTCTGAGAACAGCTCGAATGATTCCCGCTTATATTCCTGCTTAGGGTTTTTCTGGGCGTAGCCCCGTAAATGGATACCCTGGCGCAAATGATCCATCGCCGCCAGATGTTCCTTCCAATTAGTATCGAGGTTTTGCAACATGACCGCTTTTTCAAATTGCCTCAGAACCTGGGCACCAACAATGTCCTCTTTCGCTTTATAGGCTTTAGAGACTTCATCGTGTATGCGCTCACGGAGTTTCTCTTCAAATAACTTATCGTCAGTATCCAGCCATTGCTGCACGGGTAGGTCGAGCAAAAAGTCCCCTTTCAAACGTTCTTCTAAACCGGCAATATCCCACATTTCCTCGAGTGACTGTTGCGGGATGTAGTCATCAAGAATACCGCCTACCACGTCTTCACGAATAGCATCGATAGTCAGGCTAATATCGCCTTCATCGAGTAACTCATTGCGTTGCTCGTATATCACTTTGCGTTGATCGTTTGCTACATCATCAAAGTCCAGTAATTGCTTACGGGTATCAAAGTTACGGCCTTCGACCTTACGTTGTGCGTTTTCTATGGCCCGTGTCACCCAGGGATGTTCGATGGCTTCACCGTGCTCCATACCCAGACGCTTCATCATATTGCCCATTTTTTCTGAGGCAAAGATACGCATTAATGCATCATCCAGGGATAGGTAGAAACGTGAAGACCCCGCATCTCCCTGACGACCAGAACGACCACGTAACTGATTATCAATACGGCGAGACTCGTGACGTTCGGTACCAATAATATGTAAACCACCTGCAGCAAGCACTGCGTCGTGATCTATTGCCCAATCCGCCTTTATTTTTTCAACTTTGGAGGGTTTGGGATCATGAATTTTATCTAATTCGGCTTGCCAGTTACCACCCAGCACAATATCCGTTCCCCGGCCAGCCATGTTGGTCGCAATAGTAATAGAGCCGGTCTTACCCGCCTGGGCAATAATATCGGCTTCCTGCTCGTGGAATTTAGCGTTTAGTACTTTATGGGGAATTTTTTCTTTCTTTAAGATATTGGATAACAGTTCAGAGTTTTCAATCGACACCGTACCGACCAGGGCAGGCTGACCCCGTTTTGCGCAGTCTTTGATATCTTCTACGATGGCTTCGTATTTTTCTTGTGCGGTAAGGTAAATTAGATCAGCTTTATCATCACGAACCATCGGCTGGTTGGTGGGTATCACAACAGTTTCAAGGCCATAAATGCTCTGAAATTCAAAGGCTTCCGTATCAGCCGTACCAGTCAT
The DNA here is from genome assembly GCA_047618055.1 of Paraglaciecola sp. Classification (GTDB taxonomy): domain Bacteria; phylum Pseudomonadota; class Gammaproteobacteria; order Enterobacterales; family Alteromonadaceae; genus Paraglaciecola. Next base: position 10,328 of record JBLHIW010000011.1, read on the forward strand.
TCCGGACAGTTTTTCGTATAAACGAAAGTAGTTCTGGAAGGTGATGGAGGCCAGGGTCTGATTTTCATTTTGAATGTTCACCCCTTCTTTGGCTTCTATCGCCTGGTGCAGACCTTCTGACCAACGACGGCCCTCCATTGTGCGGCCGGTATGCTCATCGACGATAACAATGTCGTTATCTTTGACGATGTAATCAACATCTCGGCTAAACAGCTTGTGGGCTCGCAAGGCTGCATTGACATGATGAAGCAGCGAAATATTCGCAGCAGCAAACAGAGATTCATCTTCAGGCAGTGCCCCTACCCGTTGCAGAATTTTCTCCACATGAATTTGACCGTTTTCGGTCAGATGGATTTGCTTGCCTTTCTCGTCGATAGTGTAGTCACCATCGCCTATCTCACCTTCTTCATCTTCTTTTTCTTGTTTGACCAACTCGGGAATGATCAGGTTGATTTTACGGTACAGCTCAGAGCTATCCTCAGCCTGACCAGAAATAATAAGCGGTGTGCGGGCTTCATCAATTAGGATCGAATCCACCTCATCGATTACCGCAAAGTTTAAGTTTCGTTGTACCCGATCTCCAGGGCTAAAGGCCATGTTGTCCCGCAGGTAATCGAAACCAAACTCATTATTGGTACCGTAGGTAATATCCGCATCGTAGGCAGATTTTTTCTGCTCGTAAGACAAGCCAGGAATATTGCAGCCTACCGTTAAACCCAAGAATTCAAATAAGGGACGACTCCAGTCAGCATCTCGACTGGCCAGATAATCGTTAACGGTAATGACGTGCACGCCTTTGCCACTAATGGCGTTTAAATAAGACGGCAGAGTCGAGGTGAGTGTTTTACCTTCACCGGTACGCATCTCAGATATTTTACCCTGATGCAATACCTGGCCGCCCAGCATCTGCACATCAAAATGACGCATGCCAAACACCCGTTTACTGGCTTCTCTGACTAGGGCAAAAGCCTCGATCTGTATGTCGTCGGTGCTTTCCCCCTTTTCCAGACGCTGCTTAAACTCCCCGGTTTTAGCGTTTATTTGCTCATCACTGAGGGCTTCAAAGTCAGGCTCTAGATGATTAATTTGTTCGACCGCTTTGTTTAATTGTTTTAACAAGCGATCATTACGGCTACCAAAAATTTTTGTGAATATACTCGAGAACATTGATTTGCAGTTTCCAATCAAGTAATAAAAAATACTTAGTCCCAATCAAGGGAGATAAATATCATGACTAAAAATAAAACAATCGGCTCATAAGGAGCCGATTGTCAGTAATATAAGTGCTGCGGCATACGCTGCTGCTTGGGCTAGTCTCGATATACAAAGGGCAAAGGGTCTTGCTGTTTACCTTTGCGTAAAACTTCGTAATGGACATGTGGTCCAGTCGAGCGTCCTGTACTGCCCATGAGTGCAATATGCTGACCTTTGGTAACCACGTCACCGATCCTAACATTAAGTTGTTTGTTATGCCCGTAGCGGGTGACTAAGCCGTCACCATGATCTATCTCCACCAGGTTACCGTACCCGTAACGTTCCCCGGACCAGACAACAAGCCCAGCTCCGGTAGAAGCCACGGGATCATCCTCTTTACCGGCAAAGTCCAGACCCTTGTGCATAGAGGGCAAACCAGAAAATGGATCTTTACGAATACCGTAATAAGAAGATAACCACCCGGACTCAATGGGTCGCCCGGCTAATCGACTCTGCTCATTGATATGGTGATTAAGCATAATAGATTCAAGGGCATTTAATTGCTGAGTTTTATCTTGTAACTGATCCAGCATCTCGTCCATCTTGCTCAGCAAGGCGTCACTGGAGGGAACACCCACCTCTGACGATATCGTTGGCTCGCCCTTAACTGGGGCTGGATTAAAGCTGAATTCTTCAGGATTTAAGTTGGCTTCTGCAAGTAAACGGGCGCCGAGTGCGTCAAGACCTCGAATTTGGCTTTGCATCGCGGCTAAGTTAAGCAACATGCCGGTAAGGCGTTGCCCAGTGATGAGTTTGAGACTTTCGATTTCCTGGCTTTGTTGTTCCAACCCCGACTTAGCATAAATGATGCGACTAATATCTTCGCTGGGGGACTGGGTCGAACGACTGGAAATCAAAAGCAAACCACAGATACCAAGCAAAATAATGCCCAGCTGTTGTTTGCTTAGATTATAAACAAATCTGCCTTTTTTACTGCGATAAAGTACGGTCAAACTCATTTATAAAAGCTACCTTTTCTGCGATGTCTGCCCCCTAATAGAAGCGAAAGTCTAAACTAAGCCAACATAAAGTGACAGCCTAGCTAGGTATTAGAGCAACAACACACGACTTACTTTTAATACATATCAACTGAAAATACCCATGCCATTAACGAGTGGTGTTTTATGCAAATAATCTTAAATCATCCGATTCGAATACACCCTACCCCAGCTTAACGATATTGGGTGAATCCCTCAGCCTGCCAATACCGGAGAAGCAAAGCGGATAGGCAAGGCCTCTGGCGTGTCGTAGCTGACAAATTCCCAGCACTTTTTATTATTCAACATCGCATTCAATAACTTGTTATTTAGTCCGTGCCCCGTCTTATAAGCGACTAATTCACCGATAATACTGTGCCCACCTAAATATAAATCACCAATTGCGTCTAATATCTTATGTTTGAGAAATTCATCCTTGTATCGCAAACCTTCGGGGTTTAATACCCGATACTCATCTAATGCTACCGCATTTTCCATGCTGCCACCTAACGCCAGGTTATGGGCATTCATGTACTCAAGATCTTTCATAAAACCAAAGGTCCGAGCCCGGCTCACTTCTTCCACATAAGAAGACGAATCAAAATCCAACACCATATGTTGGCGCGTTTGACTAATCACCGGATGATCAAAGTCGATACGAAAATCCACTCTAAAGCCATCATAGGGCCGTAATTCTGCCCATTTATCGTCGTCAGTGACCTTTATAGCCTTCTTAATTTTAATAAACTGTTTCGCCACATTTATTTCTTCAATACCTGCTGATTGCAGCAAAAAAACAAAGGGGCTGGCACTACCATCCATAATAGGCAGCTCGTCGCTGTCTACTTCAACAATGATATTGTCGATACCTAAACCGGCTAGGGCCGAGGCTAGGTGCTCGACGGTCGAAATCGTCACACCATCGGCATTGCTGATACAGGTACAAAGCATCGTATCGCCCACCGCATCGGCTCGGGCAGGAATATCAGCAAAAGGCTCAAGGTCAACGCGGCGAAACACAATACCTGTATTCGCCGGCGCAGGCCGGAGAGTCATGGTGACCTTGTCACCTTTATGCAGACCAATTCCTGTCTCTTGAACAGATTGTTTGATGGTGCGTTGTTTAATCATTCTACCTTTGGTTCTTTTTGTCAAAATAGAAAAAAGCGGCGCGTATATTAGTAAATTATCTTAACATTGTCAAAAAAGTGTCATATTCGGCCAAAATTGTATAAAATTCATACCTATCTCGCAGCCAATGACATACGACAAATTATTTACTTACTAATTCCGTACTGGTTTAATTAATCCGCTTGTTTTCTTAGAAATGCCGGGATATCCAAATATTCCAAATCATTTCCTGACTCCATCTTATCTTCGCAGACAGCTGTCTTAGTGCTTTCAGTGATGACGCCAGAAGACATATTATCAGTACCGTTTGCCTGGGATCTAAACTCGTTACTGTCCACACTTATCCGGGCGCTACGACTCGCGACTAAAGAAATATCCGGTTTACGCTCAGCGCCAATACCGGTTGCCACTACCGTTACCCGCAGTTCATCAACCAATTCCATGTCGATAACCGTACCGATGACGACAGTGGCATTTTCAGACGCAAAAGCCTTGACCGCATTACCCACCGTTTCAAATTCATCAATAGAAAAGTCAGGACCAGCAGTGATATTCACCAAAATGCCCCGGGCACCGGATAAATCGATGTCTTCCAACAACGGACAGGCGATAGCCCCTTCTGATGCTTCTTCAGCACGGTCTTCACCGGATGCTGAACCACTGCCCATCATAGCCGTACCCATTTCCGACATAACGGTTTTTACGTCTGCAAAATCCACGTTAATCAGGCCAGGACGAGTGATCAGTTCGGCAATCCCTTGTACAGCGCCACGTAAAATATCATTGGCCGCACTAAAAGCTTGTAGTAACGGGGTGCCCTTACCCATTACTTTTAATAATTTTTCATTGGGAATGGTGATCAAAGAGTCCACATATTTTGATAACTCCTCAATGCCCTGCTCGGCAAACTCAGTACGTTTTCGCCCTTCAAATGGGAAGGGTTTAGTGACCACCGCAACAGTTAATATGCCTAGTTCTTTGGCCACTTTGGCTACTTCTGGGGCTGCACCCGTACCCGTACCACCACCCATACCTGCCGTTATAAACACCATATCAGCCCCTTCGAGACTTTGACGAATGGTTTCCCGATCTTCCTCTGCCGCCTGGCGTCCAATGTTGGGATTGGCACCTGCGCCTAAGCCCTTGGTCACACCTGAGCCAATTTGTAGGGTGACGTTAGCGGCCGAACTTCGCAGCACCTGAGCGTCCGTATTGATGGCGATAAACTCCACCCCTTCTATGCAGTGTGCCACCATGTGTTCAATGGCGTTACCACCACCACCACCCACACCGATGACTTTGATTACAGCTTCTTCACTGTGACTATCCATTAATTCAAACATAAGTACTCTCCGGTTTTTGCGCTAAGTTAGCAGACGAAAGTCGCCCGCCATCTGTAGTTTTTTTAATTTTGTTCTGTTGAGTTAACTAAAACTCACCTTTAAACCAACTTTGCATTCTTTGCCATACACCCTCACCCATCTTATCTTTGGCAGCGAGTTTGGCACTTAAGTGTTCTTTGCCGTACAGCAACAAACCAACGGCCGTTGAAAACTTAGCATCCTCCACATACTCCGCTAATCCTTTCATGCCCAATGGCTGTCCCACCCTAACCGGCATCTGGAAAATTTCTTCAGCAAACTCCACAGCACCTTCCATTTTGGCTGTGCCTCCGGTCAGTACAATGCCCGCGGCAATCTGCTCTTCCAAGCCACTGGCACGAATTTCCTCATGCACCAGCTCAAACAACTCCTGATACCTTGGTTCGATGACTTCCGCTAAGGTATGACGTGACATGGCCCGGGATGGTCTGCCACCCACGCTATGCACTTCAATACTATCTTCCATACTAACCATGTCTTTGAGGGCACAGGCGTATCTAATTTTAATGTCTTCAGCGTGGCTAATCGGCGTGCGAAATATTTTCGCAATATCACTGGTAATTTGATTACCCGCAACCGGAATAACACAGGTGTGACGGATCGCTCCGTCGGTGTACAGCACCATATCCATAGTGCCTCCACCAATATCCACCACACAAACACCCAGCTCTTTCTCGTCATCTGTAAGCACCGCGTAACTGGATGCCACCGCTGAAAAAATCACATGGTCGGCGGTGAGCTCGCAGCGCTCCACACATTTCACCAGATTTTTCGCCATATCATCGGCACAGGTTATAATGTGAGCTTGGGCCTCCATTCTCACCCCAGACATACCAATGGGGTTTTTGATCCCCTCTTGTACATCAATGGTAAATTCCTGAGGAAGTACATGTAATAAACGCCTCTCTGCTGCAATAGGCACAGAGCGCGCGGCATGCACAACATTGTCCACGTCTTCCTGGGTCACTTCCTGATTATTAATCGGCACCATGCCACTTTCATTTTGGCATTGAACGTGACGCCCAGAAATCGCCATAAAAACCGAAGATACGCGGCAATCGGCCATCAATTCCATTTCATTGATGGCGCGCTGCACTGATTGCACCACCAAGTTCAAATCATTGACGCCGCCCTTGTCCATACCTTTGGATGGGTGACTGCCAACACCGACAATACTGATATTACCGTCATCTAACAGTTCTCCGACAATGGCCTTCACATCACTGGTGCCAATGTCCAAGCCAACAATAAGCTTTCGTTCTGTTACCTTAGACATCTTGCTTCATTCTCACTGTGTTTAACTCTCTTGTTGTTTGCTAGCAATCTTAGTTTTCCAACCGACTGCTAAGCCTGTGTCATAACGTAAATCGACGTAATCGACCGCTTTTTCTTGCTTGTTTAATAGCGGAAAGAGATCGATAAAACGCTGAAAACGATCAATAAATTCTTTACGTCCCAGATTCAACTTTATGCCGTTATTCAGTTGCACATTCCAGGCGAATCGCTCACTAAGGAACAACTCGCTTATCTCGAGACGGGTCCCCGCCAGCAAGGAACGCATGGCGAAATAACCTTGCAAGGCAACCTGTTCGCTACCTCCTGGGCCAAACAGCTGTGGCAGGAGGATGAGACCTTCGTGAGCACTCACCTGGAAGGTTTGGCCAAACTGATTAAGCAACAAATCACCGTTCCAGTGTGCCGCCGGCACTTGTTCTACCACGTATATTTCTAAACCGTTGGGCCAACGCTTGCGTACCGATGCCCGATAAACCCAGGGCAAGGCTTCTACAGCCTGATGCGTTTGCTCCACATCCACACTAAAAAAACTACCTGCCTGTGTTCTTCTGACCAGTTGCTCAATTTGCGTGTCATCAATAAATTGACGTTCTCCGGACAGGACAATTTTTTGCACCGGCGCTTGCTGCTCATCTTCAAGCCAGGCACTGAGACGAAAAGCGCCATAAATCAAGGCCGCCAACAAGGCACTCAAAAATACCATTCCCGTCATAAAACCAGGATCGTTACCCGTCCCGTTCGCTGCGCCACTGGCATTTTCCATTCCCTTTTGTGACTCACTCATTTGTGCATATCCGTGGTAGCCAGCACTCTCATCGACAGTTCAGAAAAACTCATTCCCTGCTGTTTGGCCGCCATGGGCACCAGACTTTTCTTCGTCATGCCCGGCACGGTATTGGCTTCCAGCAAATAAAACTGCCCATGACTATCTTGCATAAAATCCACTCTGCCCCATCCCGAGCCATCAAGCGCATCAAAAGCTTCCAGCGCGAGCACGGCTAGTTGCTGCTCTTGTTGCTCAGATAAACCACTAGGGCAGAAGTATTCTGTACTGTTGCTTTCATATTTGGCGGCGTAATCGTAAAAAACCCGGGGCGTGGACATGCTAATAGAGGGCAATGCCTTGCCATCCAGAATGCTGACAGTATATTCAGTACCTTTAATGAACTGCTCAATCAGTACTTTATCATCATATTTAAAGGCATCTTGAATAGCAGTTTCTAGTTGTAGAGCACTGGTCACCCTGGCCATACCTATACTCGAACCTTCCTGTGCGGGTTTAACCATGACTTCATGCCCCAAACGGCGCATTATAGCCCCGCACATAGCTGCATCAAAGGCTCTTTTGTCAGCAATTTCATATGCCGCTGTGGGCAAATCAAGACTTTGCCAAATTTGCTTACTGCGGATCTTATCCATGCACAGTGCCGAGCCTAAAACACCGCTTCCGGAATAGGCTAAATTGAGTTGCTGTAAGGCACCTTGTAAAGAACCATCTTCACCGCCCCTGCCATGGAGCATAATTACCACCCGCTTAAAATTTTGCACTAACAATTCAGTTAAGGCTTGCTCAGCCGGGTCAAAAGGATGGGCATCGACGCCCATATCCAGTAAACCTTCGAGTACGGCACGACCAGAATTTAACGAAACCTCCCGCTCGGCAGAATGGCCACCGAGCATCACGGCGACTTTGCCGTAATCCAGCGCTGAACAGACAGGGCGCTGAGCCCCAGAAGCGAATTCACTCACGGGGGCGATCCTTTACTCAATTCACTTATTTTTAATTTTGCACCTTGCAGGCTCTTGGCTATTTGCCCAATATTGCCCGCCCCCTGGGTAAGCACAATATCTTGATCACGCAGAACATCAGCCAACAGCAGGGGTAATTCGTCTACATCCGAGACATAAATGGGTTCAAGCTGGCCACGCTGGCGAATAGAGCGGCACAGAGCCCGGCTATCTGCGCCCTCGAGCAGCTCTTCCCCTGCGGAATACACTTCAAGTAATAACAAGACATCAACCTGCGAAAGCACCTTAACAAAGTCTTCGTAGAGGTCTCGTGTTCGGGTATAACGATGGGGCTGATACGCCATCACCAGCCGTCTATTGGGCCAGTTAATTCGCGCTACGGCGATGGTGGCCGCCACCTCTGTAGGATGATGCCCATAGTCGTCGACCAAAATAGCCTGGCCTTTCCCCGTATCAAACTCCCCCAGCAACTCAAAACGACGACCAATGCCGGAAAAATTACCTAAAGCCTCGGTAATCGCCTCATCACCGATACCCTCATCGGTGGCTACGGCTATCGCAGCAAGGGCATTGAGCACATTGTGTTTACCGGGTAAATTGACCTTCAGCGCCAAGGCGGGTAAATCTTTGCGTATAACGCTAAAGCTGCTTTGATTAAAACCATGTTCAACCTCTATAGCTCTTACATCAGCATGCTCTGCATAGCCGTAGGTCAAATATTTTCGGCCTATACGGGGCAGTAGCTGCTGAATAACCGGATCATCAATACACAACACCGCTAAACCATAGAAGGGCAGGTTATGTAAGAATTCAATATAGGTATCTTCCATTTTCTGAAAGTCACCCTGGTAGGTTTCCATATGGTCAGCTTCTATATTGGTTACTACCGATACCATGGGTTGCAGGTGCACAAAGGATGCGTCACTTTCGTCAGCTTCGGCAATCAAATAACGACTGGCCCCCAGACGCGCGTTGGTGCCCGTACTATTGAGCAAACCCCCAATAACAAAAGTTGGATCAAGTTCTGCCTGGGCAAAAATGGTGGCGATCAAACTCGTGGTTGTCGTTTTGCCATGGGTGCCCGCAATAGCTATGCCGTGCCTAAAACGCATCAACTCGGCCAACATCTCGGCCCGACGAATAACCGGGATCCGTTGTTGGTTAGCAGCATTCACTTCCGGATTGCTCGGGTCGATTGCGCTGGATACGACGACTACGTTTGCCTGGCTAACGTTACTCGCCTTATGATCAAAGTAGATATTTGCACCCAAACCCGCCAGTCTATCGGTCATGGCGTTAGCTTGGCGATCTGAGCCTGAAATCTGATAGCCCTCATTAAGCAACACTTCGGCAATACCGCCCATGCCTGCCCCGCCAATACCAACAAAGTGAATATGCTTGATACGGCGCATTTCCGGCACATGGTAGTGAGTCTTATCGGTTGTTATCATGCCCTTTGCTCCGCCAATTCTATGCAGCACCGCGACACTTGCTCAGCTGCGTCCAATTTCGCCATTGCTCTGGCACGCTTTCCCATGTCCAGTAAACGCTGGGGGGCAGCAAAGCAAAGCGTGAGTATTTTGCCAAGACCATTGTTCAACAATGCCTCCTGGGGGAGTAAGTAGGCGGCATCAGCCTCGACCAAAACCTGAGCATTTTTAGTTTGATGATCATCCACTGCATGGGGCAGCGGAATAAAAATCGCACTCACCCCAGTCGCGGCGACCTCTGCCACAGTCAAGGCACCAGAGCGGCAGATCACCAAGTCAGCCCATTGATAGGCTGCCGGCATATCTTCCACAAATTCTTCCACCTGCCAACTGTCGCCATTCACTTTGGATGCACGATAGTCTTTTTCAACCGCAGCTAAGTGACCTTTGCCACATTGATGGCGCACCTTATAGTTGCTAAGCGGTGCAAGTGCCACAGGGACAGCTTCATTTAATGGCCGGGAGCCTAAACTACCGCCCAGTACCAGTATATGTAAGGGGAATTGAATCGTTTCTTTAGGCTCCAGGGCGTGAAACGCGGCGCGCACGGGATTGCCCACCCACTGGTATCTGGGATCAGTTTTCACTTCTCTTTGGGCAGCAAAGGTATGGGCAAAGCCTGTCATCACTTTGCTGGCGATCCGCGACAATAATTTATTGGTCATCCCCGGCACGGCGTTTTGTTCATGCAATAACAAGGGTTTACCTGCCATCCAGGCAGCTATGCCACCTGGACCACTGGCAAAACCACCCATGCCTAACACCACATCAGGCTGGAAGTGCTTAATGACTTTACGCGCGTCAAAGATGGCACAGACTATCTTAAATGGGGCCATTAATAATCTAAACAAACCATTTCCCCGTACGCCCGCCACGTCGATGTAGGTAATGGGATAGCCTGCTTTTGGAACAATTTGCGCCTCGATTCGCTGTGACGTACCTAACCAGTGAATGGTCCAGCCCTTAGCGCTTAATGTATCTGCGACTGCCAAACCGGGAAAAACATGGCCTCCCGTACCGCCAGCCATGACTAATAATCTGCGAGTCATACTAGCTCCTCGTCATTTTCACTTGCCCTGACTCGAGCCGTTTTAGGTTTTTTCCGGGTCTGTTTTAGGGCCAGGTCGATAAGATCGTCAAGTTCCTCTGTCACCCGTTTTTTGGCCACAGTTGTGACTTTTTCCGGGCTTTTTTTAGTCAGCGCCTGCACACCGTCCACCCTCAGTTCGAAATCTATTCTTAGCAACAGGGCGACTCCAACAGCCATAATAATCATACTTGAACCCCCATAACTCAGCAGAGGGAACGTCAAGCCCTTGGTGGGTAAAATGCCGGAAGTTGCCCCTACATTTACTGCTGTCTGCAAGCTAAACCAAATACCTATGGCATACGCCAAATACGCTTCAAACGGACGTTCAATGTGTAGTGCCCGACTTCCGATTGTGAGTGCTTTGAGCACCAACAGCAACATTAAAACCAGCACCACTGCGACCCCAGCGAAGCCAAATTCTTCAGCCAGAATAGCCATAATAAAGTCCGTATGGGCTTCCGGCAGGTACTCTAGTTTTTGCAAACTATTGCCCAGGCCCTGACCAAATACGTCACCCCTGCCGTAAGCCATTAAGGATTGGGTTAACTGATAACCGCTACCAAAAGGGTCAGCCCAGGGATCAAGAAAAGAGGTAATGCGTTTCATCCGATATTCTTCAAACACGACCAGCATGATCACCGCTAAGCTACCGGTGATGGCCAGACCAAAGAACTGCCATAACTTGGCTCCAGCTAAAAACAACAAACCAATAGTGGTGAGTAACATTACGACTACCGTGCCTAAATCTGGTTGCATTAATAACAACAACGCCAGCACAAAAAATACGACGAGTGGCTTAATAAAGCCTTTGAGGTTTTCCGTTACCTCTTCATGACGACGCACTAAATATCCGGCCAGATAACAGAAAAAGAACAATTTAGCCGGTTCGGCCGCCTGCACGGTAATGGGCCCCAGTACCAACCAGCGCGTACTGCCATTAACACTGCGTCCCACTAATAACACCACCACCAGCAATACTATCGCCAATAACAACAGCCAGGTATTGCTAACGCGCCACCACTGCATGGGTATTTGCATCACAATCAAGGCTGTGGTGATCGCCAGCACAATGTAAATGCCATGACGTACGGCAAAATGAAAGGGATTGTTAGTGAGCCTGTCGGCCACTGGCATAGAGGCAGACGCAACCATAACCAGACCGATACTCAGTAAAGCCAGGGCCAGCAGGATAAGATTAACATCGTAGGGACGCAGGTTTTCCCCCTGGACGCCGCTTTGGGGACCTTGCGGATCATGGCGTTGTGAAAATAGACTCACCAGGGGATTCGCTATGTTGGTTAACGTGCTGCTCATGCGGCCAACACCCCTACGGCCTTGCTAAAGCAATCGCCCCGTTGCTGGTAGTTGACAAACATGTCTACACTGGCACAAGCCGGTGATAACAAAACCGTGTCTTGGGCCGAGGCAAGTTTTGCCGCTTCCTGTACCGCTTGTTCAAGGCTGGCAACAAGCAAACTGCCGGCTTTTAATTGTGCAATTTGGTCTCCATCTTTTCCCAGCGTAATCAATACGTCCACCGAGCTATTCAAAATGTCCCTAAGAGAAGAGAAGTCGGCTCCCTTGCCTTCACCCCCGGCGATTAAAATTAATTTCCCCTGACACGTCCCTCGTAAACCCTGAATAGCGGCGACAGTCGCACCCACATTGGTCGCTTTTGAGTCATTGATCCAGCGCACATTATTATACATTGATACCGTTTGACAACGGTGTGCCAGACCCCCAAAGCTCATTGCGCCTTGCTTGATGGCATCAAGCGACAAACCTGCCAACAGTGACACGGCAGCAGCAGCCTGAATATTCAGCATATTGTGCGCACCAACTAATAAACAATCTTTACTTTGAATAAAGCAATGACCATCGAACAATATGCTCTTGTCTTGCTCACTCCAACTGAAGCCCTGCTCACATGCACTGAGGCCAAACATCAAATCGGCCTGGTCATTTCTCGGGTAAGTGCTTGCTTGGTCTCTATTACAAACTTTATAACGGGCACCTTGGTAAATTTTTTGCTTAATTTTGCCATAGGTTTCACTATCCCCATGGCGATCCAGATGGTCATCGCTGAGATTTAACAGGGTTGCCACCAATGGTTTGAGAGAAAAGGTGGTTTCCAGTTGAAAACTGGATAACTCCAGCACGATCATATCGGCTTCCTGATCTAATATATCCAGGGCGGGAATACCTATATTGCCACCAAGGAAAACCTTTTTCCCTGCTGCCTGAAACATCTCGGCTACGATACTGGTCACCGTTGATTTGCCATTAGAGCCGGTAATTACAATCAGCGGCGTGTGGTTAAAACAGGCAAACAGTTCAATATCCCCTATCACCCTAACGCCGGCATTTAAGGCTATTTGAATCACCGGATGCGCCAAGTCAATCCCAGGACTGAGTACGAGTAAATCCGCCTTGCATAAAACAAGGGGATCAAACTCTCCCAGATATAAGGGCACATCTATGGCGATACTCAGTTCTTTTCGACTGTCCATGGCACTGACTTTCGCTCCTTTAGCTGCCAAAAAACGCACGCAAGACAGCCCCGTGAGGCCAAGTCCTACTACTACGACATTTTTGTCTAACACCTTAAGGGACGACATAATTTGAGCTTTTTCCTCTACCTTAATTTCAAGGTGGCTAAACCAACCAAGACTAAAATCAGTGAAATGATCCAAAAACGCACAATCACCCGGGGCTCCGGCCAGCCTTTTAATTCGTAGTGATGATGAATAGGCGCCATGCGAAAAATTCGCCGGCCACGCAACTTATACGAGCCGACCTGTAATATCACCGACAGGGTCTCGATAACAAAGATCCCCCCCATAATAAATAATACGATCTCCTGACGCACCAGGACCGCAAGGATCCCCAGGGTTCCACCCAATGCCAAAGAGCCCACATCACCCATAAAAACCTGTGCGGGATAAGTGTTAAACCATAGAAACCCCAAACCGGCACCTACGATAGCAGTACAGACGATCACCAACTCACTGGTCAGGGGTAAATAGGGGATATTCAAATAGGCTGAGAAATTTATGTTACCTGTGGCATAAGCGAAAATTGCAAATGCACCTGCCACCAAGATGGTGGGTACAATCGCCAGGCCATCCAGTCCATCAGTCAGGTTTACCGCATTACTGGTGCCTACCAATACAAAATAAGTAAGAACAATAAAGAACATGCCCATTTGCGGCATCACTTCCTTGAAGAAGGGCACTAGCAAAGCGGTTTCCGCTGGGTCTTGTGCGTTTGCAAACAGGTATACTGCCACGCCTATGGCGATTATCGACTGCCAAAAATACTTCCAGCGGGCAATAAGGCCTTTGGGATCTTTACGCACGACTTTACGGTAATCATCGATAAAACCGATGACACCATACGACACTAAAACAAAGAGGGTAACCCACACATAACGATTACTCAGATCTGCCCACAATAAGACACTGCTGACAATCGCTGCCAAAATAAGCACCCCGCCCATTGTTGGCGTGCCAGATTTGGATAAATGGGATTCAGGGCCATCATTACGCACGGTTTGGCCAATTTGCATACGCTGCAACCAGCGGATCATCATCGGTCCGATCATCACTGCCATCAACAAAGCGGTGAGCGTACATAGGATCGCCCGTAAGGTTAGGTAGGAGAAAACACTAAATCCCGCATCAAATTGCTGCAACCATTCAGCCAACAATATTAACATGCAAGGCTCTCCCTAAGCCGTTCAAGCTTTCCCACAGGGGATACCTCCAGGGCATGTACGACTCTTTCCATCCGGGCGCTTCTGGACCCTTTAACCAATATACTAATATTTCTTTGTTCCCCGCCAAGCTGCTCGTTCAAGTAGCTCACCAATGTCTGTACTTTGCTAAAATGTTTACCATGGTCTTTAAATACTTCACTGGCACTTTGGCTCAATACGCCCAGACTGTATAACTCGTTAATACCGTGTTGCAGCGCATATTCACCCACTTTCTCATGATAATAACGGGCTTTTTCGCCTAGCTCAGCCATATCTCCCAGCACCAGCACTTTTCGACCGGCAAAACTGGCTAAGAGGTCAATAGCCACATTAACCGAAGCAACGTTAGCATTGTAGGTATCATCTAAAATTTTAACTTGATCAGTGAGCTGTTTGACATCCAGCCGGCCGCTTACATGGGGCATCAACTGCAGACCGTCTTTTATATTGTGTAAGCTTGCTCCTACGCCTATGGCCAAAGCGGCGGCAACTAAAGCATTACTCACATTGTGCAAACCGGGTAAGGACAGTAATACCCCAATCTGGCCATCTGGTGTACACAAAGTAAACTGGGCGCAGCCATCTGGCCCAAGTGTGACATTCTGGGCATAAAAATCACTGTCACCGTCGACTGAAAAGCTCTGCATTTTGTTAAGACCCAACTTACCTTGCCAAAAGGCGAAGAACTGGCTATCCCTATTTAGCACAGCCAAACCGTGGTCCGCTAAACCCTTAAAAATTTCACTCTTGGCCCGGGCCACGCCAAGCAAACTTCCAAAACCTTCCAAGTGGGCCGCGGCGGCATTCACAACGGTCGCGACATCGGGCTTAACTAAATCTGTGGTATAGGCAATTTCCCCTAAGTGGTTAGCACCTAATTCAATCACCGCAAATTCATGCTCTTGCTCGAGTCTGAGCAACGTTAGGGGAACACCAATATCATTATTAAAATTGCCTTGGGTCGCCAGTACTTTTCCTCGGCGGGATAAGATGGCAGCCACCATCTCTTTTACGGTGGTCTTGCCACTACTGCCAGTGATGGCCACCGTCTTAGGTGCTATCAGTGTTTTAACGGCTGCAGCGAGCAGGCCCAAGGCCAGCTTAGTGTCCTCAACCAAAATACACGGCAAGTCACTTGCCCCTTTAACAGATTGAAGGGGCTCAGAAATAATGGCCGCTACCGCGCCACTTTGCACCGCTTGTTGGATAAACTGGTGACCATCAAAATTTGGACCAAACAAGGCAATAAACAAACTATCATCGGTAATCGTTCGAGTGTCAGTACTCACGCCCTGGATTATCATATCCGCGCCCTGCATACCGATTAATTGGCCTTGAACCTGCTGGGCCACCCAAGATAGAGATACCGGGATCATGGTGCATTCCTCTGTTTTTGTTGTTGTTTAACAAATGTCCGTTCGTCATAGGGCACACTCTGGGTACCTATTATTTGATAATTCTCATGGCCTTTTCCAGCCACTAAGATGATATCACCGGCTTTCGCTTGTGCGTGGGCAAGCTGAATCGCCTGACGTCTGTCGAGTTCCACCAGCATCAGCTCCGGGTTCAGGCAGCCAGCCAGTATGTCATCAGCAATACTCTGGGGGGCTTCGTTACGACTGTTATCGTTGGTAATAATGACTTTGTCTGCGTAATTTTCAGCAATTTCGCCCATCAATGAGCGCTTACCCGTATCACGGTCACCGCCACAACCAAACACACACCAAAGTTGCCCCTGGCAATGATGTCGCAAGGCGATTAGGGCTTGTTCCAGAGCATCTGGCGTATGGGCAAAATCAACCACCAGGGTCGCCTGACCTTTAGCACAAAACAGCTCCATACGCCCCGGAACTGGACTCAACTGTGGGGTAACTTGTGCGATTTTTTCCAGGGATTTGCCTAAGCATAACTGCACCGCGATCGCCGCTAATACATTTGATACATTGAATTGTCCCAGGAGAGAGAGGCTAAGCTCGCACTGTCCCCAGGAGCTGTCTAGTGAAAAGTGACAACCATCCGTCACATAGACAATATCCTTAGCGACACAAAATAATTGATTTGCATCCCGTGTATCAGGGGACTGTTTTAAGCCAAACAGCACCGGTCGCACTGTGGAAGGCATGGCCGCCAGCCAGTTTTCGTGCTCTTTGTCATCGGCATTTAGCACCCCATAGCGCAGTCCGGGCTGTTGCAATAGCTTGCGTTTGGCCTGGGCATAGTCCGACATGCTTGCATGATAGTCCAGGTGGTCACGACTGAGGTTAGTAAACACCGCCACATCGCATTTTAGGGCAGCAATACGCTGCTGCACCAGGGCATGTGAAGACGCTTCCAGTGCAACTTGCCCGGTAGTTTGCTGAGCAAAGTTGGCCATCAGACGCTGTATGCTGATCGCGTCAGGCGTGGTGTTTATGGTGCTCTGGAGCGTTGCTTGTTCGCCCCGGTGATGATATGTGCCCGCGCCAAGGGTACCGATAGATGCCGCTTTTTGTCCCAACAAGTGGGCCAGTTGGCTGGTGAGCTGCACCGTTGAGGTTTTACCGTTGGTGCCGGTCACCGCTACCACGTCCATGTTCTGCGCCGGATGTTGATAAAAGGCGGTGGCTAAGGCAGACAAACACTGGGACAGCTGATAAAACGAAATGATCAAAGATTGCTCACGCATATCCATGTGACCATGCATCCGGGGATCATCATGCTGTGCCAAAATCACTTTGGCCCCAAGACTAACGGCTTGAGGGATAAAATCCCGGCCATCCAGAGCATGCCCGCCAAGAGCGATGAAGGCCTTGTGAATTGCCACATCACGGCTATCTAATACCAAATCGCTGATAACAATATCTGGCGCATCAATATCAAATTCCGCCAATAGTGGTTTAATACTTTGGGAAAAATCATTGGAATGACTAGTTGGCATGGCCCGCCCCCTGCAACAGTGCCAAAGACGAAACGGTTCTGTCGTCGGGGGGCACATTGAGCATTTGCAAACTGCCGGCCATCACTTTGGAAAATACCGGCGCGGCCGTGTCTCCTGCATAATAAAGATCACCCCGGGGCTCGTTAATTAATATGACTACCGCTAGCTGAGGATCGGACACCGGGGCGATACCGGCAAAAATATTCACGTATTCCTCACCATATCCTCCGGCAACCGCCTTTCGACTGGTTCCGGTCTTACCAGCCACCCGGTAACCTCGAACACTGGCCTTTTGTCCCGAACCACCTTCTTGCAAAACGCTTTCCATCATAACGAGCAAATCATGTGCATGCTTTTCGCTAAGTACCCGTTCAGTTTGCACAACCTCGTCAGATTTAACAATGCTCAGGGGGCGTTTCAAACCACCATCGCCCAGGATTGTGTACATCCGGGCTATTTGCAAGGCTGTTATAGAAATCCCATAGCCAAAAGACAAGGTAGATAGTTCGAAATCAGACCAACGATTGCGTTCATGAAATATTCCGCTACTTTCACCGAGCATGTTCGCGCCGCTGCGGCTCATCAAACCCATATTGTAATAAAGATCGATCAGAAATTGCTTGGGCACAGATAGGGCAAGTTTAGAAGTGCCCACATTACTCGACTTGCGAATAATACCTGTGAGGTCTAATGCGCCATAGTTACGAGAGTCTTTAACCAGGCTGCCACCGACACGCATCCAGCCAGGGGAAGTATCGATCACGGTATCCACTTCTGCGGCCCCAAATTCCAGTGCGCTCAGAACAGCCAAAGGTTTGATCGAAGAGCCCGGTTCGAAGGCATCGGTGATCGCCCGATTACGGATGCGATGGGGGGACACATTTGCACGATTATTAGGATTAAAAGAAGGGTTATTGACCAGCGCCAGGATTTCACCGGTTCTAACATCGATAACAATGGCTGATGCAGACGTCGCCTTATAATAACCAACGGCTTTTTTAATTTCTTTATAGGCCAGGGCCTGAATGCGCTGATCAATCGTTAACTGAATATTTTTTGGCTGTTTACCGGCTTTTTCTGCCAGGATCTCGACTTGCCGACCTTTTCCGTCCCGGCGAATTTTAAGACTGCCGGCTGTGCCGGATAACCAATCGTCATACAGTTTTTCGATCCCTTCCAAACCCTGGTCATCCACATTGGTAAACCCCACCAGATGGGCCGACACTTCACCACTGGGATAATAGCGCCGCGACTCATTACGTAAGCGAACCCCCTCTATATCAAGTTGCTCCACATAATTGGCCATGGCCGGTGATACTTGACGCTGGATGTAGACAAATCGCTTTTTTTTGTCCTCAACTTTGCTCAGTAATTGCTGATAATCCTGGCCTAACACTTCCCCAAGGGCTTGCCAGCGGCGCTTCTCATCGAATACTTCTTTTTTATGACGTTCAGACAAGCGCTGCAACTCGGTGCCAGATACCGTGGCTAAGGCCGCCAGCCGACGACTATCGTTTAGCTGTTTGGTATCGGCAATAACCTTGGGATCGGCCCAAATTGCCCGCACGGGCACACTTACCGCCAATTGCTGACCGTTGCGATCGGTAATTAAGCCCCGATGCACTGGCAGATTGTGGGTCCGCATGGTGCGGTTATTACCCTGTTTGATTAACAAATCAGGGGCGATGACCTGAATGTAAACAGCCCGGGCGGCCAAACCAACAAACACCAGTATAATCACCCCAAACACCAGTAAGAAGCGCCATTGCAATTGCATGGGCGCGACATTCGGTTTAGCGTGATGAGTACCAGCAGACTTGCTCATTTAATTCTCACCACCACTTCATCATCAGGTGCGGGACGGTGCATACCGAGCTGCTTTTTAACCAGTGTTTCAATACGATTATGTTCAGTCAGGGCACTTTGCTCCAGCACCAAATTGCGCCATTCAACATCCAGCTGATCTTTGTGCTGCATTAACTGCTCAAGGGCAATGGCCATCTGCCGGTTGTAGTGTGCACTCAAAATTACCGCGGCCGAACTAAGCAGTACCACCAGAAACAACAAAACCCGCACGGGGTGGCGGGCTAGATCTGCCAGCACAAAACCGACAAGATTAAAATTGGTTTGAGCGCTACTCATAATTTCTCAGCCACCCTCAATACAGAACTACGAGCCCGGTTATTATGCTGTAACTCGGCAGCCGAAGGCTTGATCGCCTTACTCGCAGGTTTCATCGCTTTACCCACATCTATTTGCGCCTGTGTCATGGGGAAATTGGCCGGTACCTGCAAACCCCGACTCTGCTCCCGAATAAAGCGTTTAACTAAGCGGTCTTCAAGAGAATGAAAGCTGATCACCGCCAGTCGCCCCCCGCCCACCAGACTGTTTAACGAAGCCTTCAGACCCTGGCGAATTTCATCCAGTTCACTATTGATATAGATGCGTATAGCCTGAAAACTACGGGTAGCCGGGTGCTTAAATTTATCTTTTACCGGCACCGCTTCATCAATGATTTTAGCTAGTTGTGCGGTAGTGGTAATCGGCGTAGTTTGACGGGTATTAACGATGGCATGAGCGATGCGCTTACCAAACTTTTCTTCACCAAACTCCTTAATCACCTGAGTAATGTCTTGCTCCTCTGCAACGGCTAACCACTGGGCAGCGCTCTTACCTTTGCTGGTATCCATACGCATATCCAGTGGCCCTTCGCGCATAAAACTAAAACCCCGTGCGGCATCATCCAATTGAGGAGAAGACACCCCCAAATCCATCAAGATCCCGTCGACCTTGCCATGCACGCCAAGATCCTCCAATACCTCTTCAAGCTGAGAAAAGGCGGTATGATGGATTGAAAAACGCTTGTCCTCCAGAAGAGGGCTCGCCGCAGCGATGGCTGCAGTGTCCCGATCTAATGCGATTAGCCGCCCCTTGGCAGATAAGGCCTGCAGGATATGCCGGGAATGACCGCCTCGGCCAAAGGTCGCATCTAAATAAATGCCATCGGGTTTAATCCTTAAACCTTCAATAGATTCCTGTAGCAGTACCGCTTGGTGGGAGAATTGATCAGTCATTACAATGAGAAGTCCTGTAAACGTTCCGTCAGCTCAAACTCTGCTGCTTGTTCGGTAGCCACATCCTGGCTAATTTGCTGCTGCCAAACATCGGCATCCCAAAGCTCAAATTTATTAAACTGACCTACTAACATTATTTGCCTATCAAGTTTCGCATGGTGACGCAGGGGAGCCGATAGTAACAAGCGGCCGTTTTTATCCATTTAACC
>JBLHIW010000012.1:0-27046 GCA_047618055.1 Paraglaciecola sp.
ATGACTCGCCTCGTCTTTTTCCTTGGCTAAGGCTTGTTCTTCCAATTTTAATTGGATAATGCGTCGTTCAAGCCTATCCATGTCTTCAGGTTTAGAGTCCATCTGCATGCGAATACTTGAGGCTGCCTCATCAATCAAATCAATGGCTTTGTCGGGCAGTTGTCGATCACTAATGTAACGATGGGACAAGGACGCCGCAGCCACAATCGCCGGATCGGTTATCTCCACTGAATGGTGAAGTTCATAACGCTCTTTAAGACCACGCAAAATGGCGACGGTATCTTCAACGCTGGGTTGCTCGACCAATATTTTTTGAAAACGTCGCTCCAGAGCCGCATCTTTTTCGATGTACTTGCGATATTCATCCAGGGTAGTGGCCCCCACACAATGCAGTTCACCCCTTGCCAGTGCGGGCTTGAGCATATTACCGGCGTCCATCGCGCCTTCGCCTTTGCCGGCTCCTACCATGGTATGCAGTTCATCAATAAACAGAATTACCCGGCCTTCCTCCTTGGCCAGTTCATTCAGCACGGCCTTGAGCCTTTCTTCAAATTCTCCACGAAATTTTGCCCCGGCAATCAGTGCGCCCATATCTAGGGACAGTACACGCTTATTCTTTAAGCCTTCCGGTACTTCTGAATTAATGATGCGCTGAGCGAGTCCTTCGGCAATAGCGGTTTTTCCCACACCCGGCTCACCAATTAACACCGGATTGTTTTTTGTTCGTCGTTGCAGTACCTGAATGGTACGACGGATTTCATCGTCGCGACCAATGACCGGATCCAGCTTACCCTGCTCGGCCCGCTCGGTTAAATCTGTGGTAAATTTATCTAGTGCCTGGCGCACGTCTTCCGCATTGGGATCGGTGACTTTCTGTCCACCGCGCATTTTGTCTATGCCTTGCTCTATCTTTTCTTGCGTTGCCCCCACTTGGCGCAGAATTTCACCCAGCTTTTCCTTGTCTTGCAGGGCAGCCAGTACAAAAACTTCAGAGGTGATGTATTCGTCTTTGCGTTTTTGGGCAATTTTATCGCTCAGGTTAAGCAATACAACCGTGTGTTTGCTTAACTGTACGTCACCTCCAACCCCTTCTACTCTGGGTAAACGGTCGATGGCCTCCGCAAGAGCCGAACGCAGGGCATTAACATTAATATTCGCCTGGTCAAATAAAGGACGAACCGAGCCCCCCGTCTGATTAAGCAGAGCCGTCATCAAATGCACCGGTTCAATGTATTGGTGGTCTCGGCCAAGTGCTACGGACTGAGCCTCAGACAAAGCAAGTTGAAACTTATTGGTAAAACTTTCTAGGCGCATATCGTTGCTCTCTTATCATATTTGCAAGCGTATTTTGTGGGTACAAGATGGACAGTATTCAAGTAGATTGCAATTAAGGATGTCTATAGCTTGTCAGCGGTCAAGTTTCAGAGAATAACTGAGTCACTTATTCAATGAAAATAAATGCAGGACGCCATGCGCCCGGTGCTGGCAAAACCCTGATGGGTCGCTCGGCGATGAGAGAAAAACAAGTCAGCTTGCTCATAGCTACAGTACTCGCCACCATATATAGCGTTTATCCCATTTTCCCGTAATTTTTGCCGAGCAATGTGATAAATATCCGCCATAAATGTGTCCGCTGTATCGGAGCAATGTCCTCGCGCGGTGAAAGCAGCATCATGCCCGGGGAAGGCACCTTTCACCTGTGCGCCCACCTCAAAATGCTGTTGGCTGATCGCCGGTCCCAACCATGCTATTAGCTGATGATTGGCGCAGGGTAATTTATTTAAGGAATTTTCGATAATACCACCGGCCAAGCCCCGCCACCCCGCATGAATGGCCGACACACACGTCCCCTGTTTATTACATAATAATATCGGTAAACAATCTGCCGTCATCACCGCGCAGACCAGATTGGGCTGATTGGAAAAACTGGCATCGGCGCGAATGATTTGTCGACAATATTGGTCACCAGGGCTTAGTTCAGCGCAGTCATTGCTGTGGGTTTGCTGCAACCATACAATGTTTTCCCCCATGGGTAACAAGGCTCGGTTGGCGCTGACCCTGCTGGGCTCATCACCCACATGCTGGGCCATATTCAAGGAGTCATAGGGCTTGAGGCTATAGCCTCCGGCGCGGCACGTGGTATAAGCTACAACGTTTTGCGGTGCAGGCCAGTTTACTGCAATGCGCTGCAAGGTGTTCAAGGCTAATTAATATCGCTAGGATGTAAAGCCGTATCCTCCCGCAGCACCTCCAATAAATGTACAAAGTCTGCGGGCAACGGAGCCTGCCATGACATCCATTCCCCCGTCACAGGATGAGCCAATTCTAGTTGCACGGCATGCAAGGCTTGACGACGAAAAGAGCGCAAGGTTTCAATCATCTCCTCACTGCTGGCCTTAGGTAAGCGCGGACGACCACCATAGGACTGGTCGCCTACGAGTGGGTGGCGTAGATGGGACATATGTACTCGGATCTGGTGAGTTCTTCCGGTTTCAAGTTTTAAGCGCAAATAAGTATGGGCCCGAAATTTCTCTTTCACCCGATAATGAGTCACCGCAGGTTTACCTGATTCCCTTACGGCCATATTGGTCCGCTTCGTGGCATGACGACCAATAGGCTCATCGACCAAGCCTCCGGCAACCATCGTGCCATAGGCGACGGCTTCATATTCACGGCTAATTTCCCGGGCCTGAAGCTGTTCAACCAAATGTGTTTGTGCCGGTATCGTTTTAGCGATCACCATCAAACCCGTGGTATCTTTGTCCAGGCGATGCACGATGCCCGCCCGGGGCACACTGGCAATTTCCGGTGCATGACTAAGCAGAGCATTGAGCACCGTGCCGCTGGCATTTCCTGCCCCCGGGTGGACTACCAGGTTTGTGGGCTTGTTAATCACCATGATGTGATCATCTTCATAAACGATATTTAACTGAATTTCCTGGGCTTCATGTTGAGTCTGCAGCTCAATCAGGGCATTAATCTCAATGACCTCATCACCCAATAACTTTTCCCGTGGTTTGTTTACAACTTCACCATCTACACTAACGTGATCGGCCAAAATCCACTCTTTTATCCTAGATCGTGAATAATCAGGGAACAAAGCGGCCAAAGCTTGATCTAATCGTTTGCCAAGCATTGTTTCTGGCACAACGGCCTGTAACTGAACTGTTTCATGAGTGGTAGACATGCAATGAACATCCTAATAGTGTTTTGGAGCGATTAATATGTGCATAGCCCAATATGCTGGGGTAGAATACGCTGCAATTATCGATTCGAAAAAACCTATTCTAACGGATTTTTAATACTCAATGAATCGCGTACATCAATAAGAGTAAAAAAAATAATATGATTAGTAGTAAATATTTAAGTAAATTCCTGTTAACCGGTGCTATTTTGGTCCTTGCGGGCTGTTCTGCTTCTCCCGACGAGGAGGAGCTTGTGGTCGCCAATCAAGGAGCCAACGCGCTGTACGAAGACGCCAAAGAAAAAATGAAGGTCGGTAACTTTAATGCGGCAACTGCCACTTTAAGTGCACTGGATTCCCGTTTTCCGTTTGGCCCGCTCTCCCATCAAGTGCAATTGGATTTGATCTACAGCTATTACAAGACCAGTAAAACCGATCAAGCGCTGGCCACAATCGACCGATTTACCCGCTTAAATCCCAATCACTCGGATGTAGATTACGCGTTGTATATGCGCGGTTTAAGCAATATGGAAGCGGATAAAAACTTATTTCAGGATCTTGTAGGCATAGACAGATCAGATCGGGATCCCAGTAAGTCCAAAGAAGCATTTGAAGATTTTCGTCGTTTGATTGAAAAACATCCAAATAGCAAATATGCCGCAGATGCACAAAAAAGAATGCTGCATATTAAAAGCCGTTTAGCTAAATATGAAATAGCCATCGCCCGCTATTACATGCGCCGTGAAGCCTTTGTTGCCGCCGCTAATAGGGGACGCTACGTACTCGAATACTATTCGGATACCACCCATGTGCAACAAGCACTGGAAATAATGGTTGAATGTTACGACCAACTGCAACTGGAAGAATTGAAAAACAACGCGATGAAGACCTTGAAGTTAAATTATCCGGACAGCAGTTTTATTAGTTAGGCTGGTAATTTTTAATAGATTAAAAACGAAAAAACGCGCAATTAAGCGCGTTTTTTTGTGTCTGTAAATCTATCTAAAGTGACTTATCGAACTTGGTACCGCTTACTTAAAAAACAACTGACTAAAGGGGTTCAGCAGGCGAGCAATACCAGAAGTGAAATGCAGGGGCTTATCAACGATGGTAAATACCAAACATCCTTCTTCCGCTTCAGAATGAGGCAGGTGCTTATTTTTTGCGTCCATTAGGGTAAAGTCACCGCAGTCGTACTTTGCCACCCCATCACTATATTGCCCATCGATCACTAAGGTGAGCTCACTTCCTTTGTGTGTATGCTCCGGAACCTTGCCACCTTTTTCCATATAAATGAAGGTCGCTTTACCCACATCGCCTAAATCAACCGGGGCTTGCCACAGTTTACCGGCAAGGCGAGACCAATTACCGGTCTTGCTCTGATAACGACGTAATGCTCTGGGCAGAGTAAAATGACGGCCATCTAGTTCGAGTGTTGATGGTTCAGTGTTTACGGTGTTTGCATCAGGAGACTCGGCTACAGGCAACAAGGTAATGTCACTCATCATATTCGTATAGTGATGACTTAAAGGGGCTTCCTCTGACAAGGCTTCTATAGCCAAAACCTCATGTATACGTTGGCTTGCAGCTTGACATTGAGCACACATATCCAAGTGTGCTGATAACATTATAGCCATTGCCGGCTGAGAACTTCCAGCAGAAAATGTTTGCAATTGCGCTGGAGTAGGGTGAAAACTAATCATGGTCTTTCAGCATCTCCGTTAATCGTTGTAGGGCCAATCTGGTGCGTGACTTTACCGTACCAAGGGGAATACTCAACTCATCAGCCACTTCTTGTTGGGACTGACCTTGTATATAAATGGCCTCAATGACCAATTTTTGTTTGGCAGGCAAGCGTTCAAACATATGTTCAATCTCATCGACCGTTACCTGATGATCTATCGACACTTCATTGACGTCTGCGGTTTGCTCGCACAATACTGCCCACAAATCGTCTGCGCAGATATCTTCTTTACGCTTACTTTGTTTGCGTAGCATATCAAAGCGGATATTGCGGGCGATGGTAAAAATCCAGGTCGAAGGGGAGCCTTTTTCGGCATTAAATAAATGGGCTTTTTGCCATACATTGGACATTGTATCCTGCACCAACTCCATCGCGAGCGCCTCATTACCCATTTGTTTGATGGCATAAGAGCGTAATCTCGGGGCGAAATAAGAAAATAGGGTAGAGAAAGAACGTTTACACCGTTCACTGGCCACCACAGACAAATACCGTGACATGTCGTCTGCGCATTCTCTGGGTCTAACTGTATTCTTAAATTTTGCTTCCAAAGACATTCCGACTAGCATCGTTATCTCTCGCATTTTTTTCTGAGCGTGATAATAGATACTAGAGTTAGTTAGAAAAAGATCATTCAACTAATTGTGTCAGAAATGTTAGAGCTTTTATACAGTCTTTTTGCTGTAAAAATTCTTGCTTAAGCTCAGCCTCGACGGGTATTAACTCCAGCCAGCGGTAAATGACCCAAATCGGATCGTTAAACTTCGGTTCATTATACAAAGTACTGATATCCGGGTATTTAGCAAAAACTTCTCTTAAACGCTCATCAATGGGATTAATGTTTTCTGTGATTTCTTTTTCTGTTTTCCATACCTCAAGCCATTCACAACGGCCAAGCCTTAGCCCATCGGCCTCCGTTTCCATATCGATTATCCTAAAGCATCTTTCGCCCTGCACCGTTATGCCTAAAAAACCGTCTTTTAAGATATCAAAATCGACTACCTTGACGTAGGTTCCTATGGGGTACATATCTTGATTATCTTGCTTATCTCTCTGAGAATTAAGCATACAAACCCCAAATCCCCCGGCCGTTGCACAGGCTTCTTTTACCATACGGATATACCTGGGTTCAAATATTCGCAAGGACATCCTGCCTCCCGGCAAAATATGCGCGGAAAGGGGAAAAAAGGGTATGCTACACGTTGGGTTCATTAACACCTATCTCTTACCGTATCTAATACTTGCTGCTTACGCCAGGGGGGTTAATTTGGATCGAATGGGAATCACAATTCAAGCCTCATTTGATCTTAAGGGCCCTTGGCGCAGTAAAACTTAGATATAAATAACAAGTGCTTAAGGTCCTTGTGGCGGGAATAGAGAAAAAAAGCAGTATCTATTTTCCCCACATTTATAGTTTACTGCTACGACTACCAGGAAGATTACCTGATAGCCTGCAGGTCCCGCTAAGTAAGACACTCAAATCACAGCAAGGAAAAAAGCGTTCATGGCAAACAACATTGCAATCATTGGTAGTGGCATTTCTGGTCTCACCTGTGCTTATTTACTTAACAAACAGCACAACATAACGGTGTTTGAGGCGAACGACTACATAGGTGGCCATACAGCAACCAAGGACGTAAAGGTGAATGGACAACATTATGCCATCGACACGGGATTTATCGTATACAACGATTGGACTTATCCTAATTTTATAAAATTAATGCAGCGCCTTGCCGTGCCCACTCAAAAAACAGAAATGAGTTTTAGTGTTAAGAACCTGCTCTGCAACCTTGAATACAATGGTAATACCCTTAACAGCCTCTTTGCCCAGAGGCGTAATATCTTTCGACCCAGATTCTATCGTATTGTCACAGATCTGCTGCGATTCAACAAAGTGTGTAAGGCCCGTGCGGCGACTGAGCAACAACATGGCGAGCTCACCCTCCATGACTTTATTTTGCAGCATAAATTTAGCAATGATTTTACCAACAATTATATACTGCCCATGTGCGCCGCCATTTGGTCTACCAGTCTGGAGCAGATAAAAGCATTTCCCTTCGACTTTTTTCTGCGTTTTTTTAATAATCATGGACTACTTAACATTACCGACCGCCCCCAATGGCACAGTATAGTGGGAGGCTCCCGGGAATATATCGAACCCCTGACCCGGGACTTTAAGGATAAAATTCACCTTAACAGCCCCATCCTGTCGGTAGCCAAACAGGGGGAGCAATATCAGGTAGTTAAGACAGATGGCAGCACAGCTTTGTTCGACGAGGTTATTTTTGCCTGCCACAGTGATCAGGCCCTTAAGATCCTGGCCGCCCCCACGGTCGAGCAAACAGAGATACTCGGCAGCATTCTCTACAATATGAACGATGTCGTACTGCATACCGATGTTAGCGTATTACCTAAGCGCCGGTTGGCCTGGGCCAGCTGGAATTATTTAATCAAGGGCCTTGAGGGAGAGCAGCAAGCCCCTGCCGTGTTAACGTACAATATGAATATATTGCAGTGCTTAAATTCAGACACCACCTTTTGCGTCACCTTGAATAACAGCCAGGATATTGACCCAGAAAAAATTCTCGGTCGCTACCAGTATGCTCATCCACAATTTGATAAACACTCAATTGCCGCCCAGCAAAGACATGGCGAAATATCGGGACAAGGTGGTTTGCATTTTTGCGGTGCCTATTGGTACAACGGCTTTCATGAGGATGGCGTGCGCAGCGCTTTGGATGTTTGTCGGCATTTTGGAGAAAATCTATAGTGCAAAGTGCCGTATATCAGGGGCTGGTCTTGCACAAGCGTTACCATCCCAAGCCACACAAGTTTAATTACAGGATTTTCCTCCTGTGGTTGGATCTAGATGAACTGGATGAAATTGACAACACAGTCAAAGGCTTTTCCAGCCGTCACTGGGCGCCATTGCGCTTCAAACGCAGTGATTATTTAGGCGACCCCGACCAATCATTAAAGCAGTCGGTACTAGACAGAATGTCGCAACTTGCGACTAAACCTCTTAGCGGGAAGGTGTTTTTTCTTGGTCAGGTTCGTACCTTTGGACTGTACTTTAGCCCGGTTAACTTTTTCTACTTACAAGATGCTAGTGGGGCTTATACCCATTTACTGGCTGAAGTTAGCAATACGCCCTGGAATCAACGGCATTATTATTTAGTGGACTTAGCCGAACAACAGGACTGCCAAAAGGCCTTCCATGTTTCCCCCTTTAACCCCATGGACATGACGTATAAATGGCATATAGCCCAACCAGGGGAACAACTGAGATTAAGCTTAAGCTGTCATAAGGAAATCAAACATTTTACTGCCAGCCTCAATTTAACCCGACAGGAATTGAACTCTAACCAGCTCGTTAACGTAGTACTTAGTATTCCAAGTATGGCGATAAAAACCCTGTGGGGTATTTACTGGCAAGCGATAAAACTATTTTTCAAACGCATGCCCATCTACCCCCATCCATCACAAGGTAAAAAATAAATATGTTAAACAATGAACAGACCTTCAGTCATCCAAGTTCACTGAGTTATGGAGATAAGATCAGCAGGACTATTATGCTTAAACTGTTCGCCCGTTTACCTGAAGGTGAGCTCGTTATTAAGGAGAATGGGCTACTGGTTGACGTGTTTGGCCAAAAGGGGGCTGAGCTGCACGGTGAAATCAACTTTATTGATTTGAGTGCTTATCGCCGTTTACTCTTTGGTGGCAGCGTCGCCTCCGGTGAGACCTACACTGAAGGCTTATGGACTACCCCCAATCTGACCAATGTGATCCGCATCTTCGCCCGCAATCTTCCGGTGCTTGATCATTGGGAGTCGCGTTTGGAATGGCTTGCCCTTCCCTTGCGTAAAATTGCCCACCTAGCCAAACGCAATTCCACCGGCCAAGCTAAAAAAAATATTGCCGACCATTATGATTTAGGCAACAAACTCTATAGTCGGTTTTTAGATGACAGTATGATGTATTCGTCGGCCATCTACCCCTTTCCCCAGGCATCGTTGCAGCAAGCCCAACAACATAAACTCAAATCCATCTGTGACAAGCTACAACTGAGCCCAGAGGATCACCTGCTGGAAATAGGCACCGGCTGGGGTGGTTTGGCTGTTTATGCAGCCAAACACTACGGTTGTAAAGTCACCACCACCACTATTTCTGAAGAACAGCATCAATTTGCAGCCGATTGGATAAAGCGGGAAGGATTACAACAGCAAATCACCTTGCTGAAAAAAGACTATCGTTTGCTTGACGGCCAGTACGATAAGTTGGTCTCTATTGAGATGATCGAGGCCGTGGGTAAAGCGTATCTTCCGACCTTCTTTAAACAATGTTCTGGCCTGTTAAAACAACAAGGGCTGATGGTATTGCAATCGATCACCATTAATGACCAGCGCCTCGACAGCTACAGTAAAGGGGTGGATTTCATCCAAAAACATATCTTCCCTGGTGGCTTTCTCCCGTCCCAGTTGCTTATTAACCAGCACCTTAGACAACACACTGACATGATGATCCGCGACCTTCACGATATTGGTCTTGATTACGCCAAAACCCTGCAAGACTGGCATCACCACTTATTACAAAACAAAGATGACTTGGCCAAAGACGGCTACGACGAACGATTTATGAATATGTGGCGCTATTATTTTAGCTATTGCGAAGGAGGCTTTTTAGAGCGAACCATCAGCACCGTGCAACTGGTGGTGAGTAAACCTGCCTATTGTGCTCCATTATCTCGTTAAAATGTGATGAACAAACCCGTGATACCAAACGGCCAAAAAAATGGATAGGAAAATGAGAGTGAGAAGCTTAAGTTTGTCGATGGTTTTGTTATTGGCCGGGTGTAGCAGCCCATTAGATGACTACACTAATAGTACGCCGGCATTTGATCTTAAACGCTACTTTGACGGTGAATTAACGGCCTGGGGGATCGTGGAGGATTATTCGGGCAAGCTGACACGGCGATTTTGTGTGGACATTGTGGGCCGCTGGGACAATAAGCAGGGTCAATTACATGAAACCTTCTACTATAATGACGGCGAGCAGCAAATTCGCATCTGGCAAGTGGAACTCCAGCCTGACGGCACCGTAACCGGCACAGCCGGGGATGTAGTGGGTCAGGCTAGAGGCAGTGCAGTAGGGGCGGCGTTTAACTGGCAATACACTTTAACGGTACCCATCGGTGAGAGTGAATATGAATTCGCTATCGATGACTGGATGTTCCAACTCGACGAAGCACGGGTGATGAATCGCTCTTATATGCAAAAATTGGGGGTCACGGTCGCTGAAATATCCATCTTCTTTGACAAAACCCAGCCCCTGCGCAAGTGCAACGCCCCCGCTTTGGATCCTGAATCTAAACCTGGATCCGGTGAATAACAAACACAAAAACCGCCGGTATCCGGTAAAAAAACCCGATATTGGCCAAACGGTGTGGCTTGAATATCACCCCGGTGTTTTATTTTCGCTTCATAGGTGGGGGTGGAGTAAAAAACTACTCTAACACCGAAATGGACTCCGACAT
Organism: Paraglaciecola sp.; assembly: GCA_047618055.1. Classification (GTDB taxonomy): domain Bacteria; phylum Pseudomonadota; class Gammaproteobacteria; order Enterobacterales; family Alteromonadaceae; genus Paraglaciecola. The sequence goes on from JBLHIW010000012.1 coordinate 10,462, forward strand.
TTTAGCTTTGCCCTGCTTAATCGATATTTCGACCCTGCGGCTACGATCGCGCGCCTCAGCCTCAGTCTCGGCCAGTAGTGGCGCAGTATCCGCTTTTCCAACGACTGACATGCGACTTTCATCAAAGCCCTCGGCCCGACGTAACTCTTCCGCGACGGCGACGGCCCGTTGCGAAGACAGATCCCAGTTCGAGCGATAAAGTTCATTGGATATCTGTTGACTGTCACTATGACCTGAGACTTCAACATCACCGGGGATGTCCGCTAATACCGCACCAATCTTCCGTAATATAGGAACAAATTGAGGTTGCAAAAAGGCCGAACCTGCCGAAAACGAGCCATTCTCCTGAATGCGAATAATGATTTGTTGGCCCAGCGCTTCCATTTCTATTGAGCCATCGACTATCTCTTTCTCTAATAGCTTGGCTACTTTTTTTAGCCGCTCATTCGTTGCTTTCTGAGCGGCCACAGCACTTGAAGCGCTTTGTGCTGAGGCTGTTTGCTGAGACGCTCCGCCCCGCTGCTCGCCCCGTTGCTTTTGCCTGCCCCCCGCTGAATCATCAGTACCAGCCTGAAACTCAAGCATTTGCTGAGTCATTTCCATGGTTTGTTGTTGAATGGTTTCAATGGGCGTGGGATTTGGACGACCAGGGCGAAACTCCATGGCAATCACACTCGTGCCCTTGGGAATATCCTTCACTTCTATTTTATTCTGCACCCCAAAGGCAAACTTCATGGAGCCGGAGATTTGTTTAAATTTAAGAACATCCATCTCAGAAAATGACAATAACAAAACAAAGAAGCACATTAACAAAGACATAAGATCAGCAAATGTACCCATCCATGGGGGTAAACCCTCCGGGGGACATTTCGGGCATTCTTCAGTCATTGGCTAGTCTTCTTCATCTGCGCCACCCCGTTTACTGGCAGCCAAATAATTTTTCAATATGCCTTCGATCACCCGAGGGTTTTGGCCGTCGGCAATACCGATAATACCGTCCAGTACCAGACTTTGATTGAGTTTTTCTTCGTCCGAACGATTGACAAGTTTGTTCGCAATCGGCAAACACACCACATTGGCAAGCATGGCGCCATATAAGGTCGTTAGCAGGGCAACGGCCATGGCCGGACCAATTGATTTTGGATCATCCATATTGGACAACATGGCCACCAAGCCCACCAGCGTGCCAATCATACCCATGGCCGGAGCCACATCGCCCAGACCTTTGAAAATCTTCGCACCAAATTCGTGCCGCTCCGAGGTCATGGCAATATCTTTTGCCAGCGTGGTACGCACCACTTCGACATCATGGCCATCCACCAGCATGTCTACCCCTTTTTGCATAAAGGGGTTTTCAATTTCGGCTTCTTCCAATGCCAAAAATCCGCCCTTACGGGCAGCATCAGCCATTTCAACTATCTTCTCAATTTGCGAATCCGGGCTTTCTATCTTAAACATAAAGGCTTTACCGGCTATTTTTCCAGCACCAAAAAATTGCGCTAAAGTATATTGGGACAGCACGACGAAAAGGCTACCGCAGAACACGATCAGTATCGAAGGCACATTAACAAACATGCCTAATTCGCCGCCCTGCAACATAGCCATGATGATGAATGCCATAGCGCCAATAATGCCGATGATGGTTGCTAGATCCACATTTTACTCCCAATAGTTACTCTGTTAATTGTGACCACATAATCTCTATACGCAGCCTATCACTTAATCTGCTAAGCATCTTTGTTCAACTGGGCGCAAACCCAAATTATGTTGATGAGACATCTCACCATTTTATCGACAACGACGACGTTTTCTATAGAAATTATCCCTAAATCAAACAAAAAGCGGGATTGAGCAAGCATTAAAAGTGACTAATGCAAGGAAATTAATTCCACCACCATAAATGGCCTTCACCAATCCATGGCGCTGATACGTATTTTAAGGACTAGTGGGTATCTACCCGCCCCGCCTTTAAACGGGTGGTTTGAGCCAGGTTCGGTCCGAAAAATGTTTGACCCTCTTTTAACGCTCAGGTAAGGTGCGCTCAACCTGGCGAAGGCCCTGCACAACTGAAAACTATTTATGACCAGCCGTACGAAAACCGAAAACCTAAGCTTTGAACAATCCATGCAAGCCCTAGAAACCATTGTTAAGCAGATGGAACAAGGGGAATTGCCTTTAGAAGAGGCCTTGCAGAGTTTTGAAAGAGGCATTCAATTAGCCCGGCACAGTCAGCAAAAGCTAAAACAGGCTGAGCAGAAGGTTGAGATTCTAATGAGCCAAAATGCTCAGGAAACATTGCTGCCCTTTGAAGGCAATGTGCAGTCCCAATAATGCCATTTACCGCCTTTCAACAGCAGGTTCATCAGCGCATTGATCACTTGTTAGCTGAACAGATCCAGGCACTGCCCCCCCACGCCGATACATTAAAGCAAGCCATGCATTATGCATTGTTAATGGGGGGCAAGCGCATGCGTCCGTTTTTGTTATATGCCACGGGTGAAATGTTAGGTGCCCGGCAAGAGGATTTAGATGTACCCGCCCTCGCTCTTGAAGCGATCCATGCCTATTCATTGGTCCATGACGATTTGCCAGCCATGGATGATGACGCTCTGCGCCGGGGCCACCCCACCTGCCATATAAAGTTTGATGAAGCTTCGGCCATACTCGCCGGAGATGCTCTGCAGACCCTGGCCTTTGAAATCTTAGCGAATGCGCCCTTATCTGAACAAGCCGAAAAAAAACGCATCGCCTTGATAAGAACCCTTAGCCATGCAACGGGCTACCATGGCATGTGCGGGGGTCAGGCCATGGATTTAGCCGCTACGGATCACACTATCAGCCAGGGACAACTTGAAAGGCTGCACCACAAAAAAACCGGGGCCTTACTGGTTGCTGCTGTGGATATGGCGGCACAACTGGCGCCGGATCTGGCTCCTGATGTCCAGCCAAAATTGCTTGCTTATGCCCAGACCATTGGTCTGGCCTTTCAGGTACAAGACGACATTCTGGATGTGATCGGTGACTCCGTGACCCTAGGCAAACCCCAGGGTTCTGATCAGGAAAAGAACAAAAGTACCTATCCGGCAATGCTTGGCCTCGAAGGGGCACAAGCTTATCTTGGGCAACTACATCAACAAGCGCTTCAAGCTTTGCACACTTTGCCCTACAATACCCAGGTGCTGGAGTCATTTACTGATTTCATCATTCAACGCAATCATTAGATGTGAACACCGCCTCTTATTGCACAACATAAGCCTTAAACACAATTAGTAGATATTCACTCAATGACACTGGATCTTGCTCACTACCCTATTCTCGCGCTGGCTGATACCCCGGAACTACTGCGGGAGTTACCCCAAGACAAACTAAAGCAGTTGGCCGTTGAGCTGCGTCAATACTTATTGACCAGCGTCAGTCAAAGCAGTGGCCATTTTGCCTCAGGTCTGGGTACCGTTGAGCTGACCGTCGCCTTGCACTATGTGTACAACACACCCTTTGATCGCTTATTGTGGGATGTGGGTCATCAGGCCTATCCTCACAAGATCTTAACCGGTCGGCGTGAGCGCATGCCTACCATTCGTCAAAAAGGCGGCTTACACCCCTTCCCTTGGCCTCCTGAAAGCGAATATGACACCTTTGCAGTCGGGCACTCCTCCACATCCATCAGCGCAGCCCTTGGTATGGCGGTAGCAGCGGACAAAGAAGGCGCCGGACGCAAAGTAGTCGCCGTCATCGGTGACGGGGCAATAACCGCAGGTATGGCCTTTGAAGCGCTCAATCATGGTGGCGATATTGATAAAGATTTACTGGTTATTTTGAACGATAACGAGATGTCTATCTCGGAAAACGTCGGCGCATTAAATAGCCATTTGGCACGCCTGCTCACCGGCAACTTTTTTAACTCAATTCGGGACGGCGGTAAGAAATTGCTGAGTAATGTGCCGCCAATCAAGGAGTTTGCCAGTCGGGCTGAAGAACATATTAAAGGCATGGTGGTACCCGGCACCATATTTGAAGAATTGGGCTTTAACTATATTGGTCCCATTGACGGCCATGATGTAGAGGGCGTAATAGGCACCTTGCGAAATATGCGCAACATCAAAGGCCCACAAATACTGCATGTGGTCACCAAAAAAGGCAAAGGCTACGAGATGGCCGAACAAGATCCGATTAAATTTCACGCTGTGCCAAAATTTAATCCCATGGATCAAGCCCTACCCAAGGCCGCTCCCGGCAATCCCACATTTTCACATATTTTTGGCAGCTGGTTATGCGATATGGCCAAGCAAGATCCCAAGTTAATGGCGATCACCCCTGCCATGCGCGAAGGTTCGGGCATGGTCGAGTTTTCTCAGCAATACCCACAACAGTATTTTGATGTGGCCATTGCCGAGCAACACGCCGTCACCTTTGCCGCCGGTCTGGCAAAAGAGGGCCTACATGCCGTCGTGGCGATTTATTCCACTTTCTTGCAGCGGGCCTACGACCAACTTATTCATGATGTAGCCTTACAAAACTTACCGGTGTTATTCGCCATCGATCGCGCAGGATTGGTGGGGGCAGATGGCGCGACGCATCAGGGAGCCTTTGATATCCCGTTTTTACGTTGCATTCCCAATCTCGTACTGATGACGCCGGCGGATGAAAACGAATGTCGGCAGATGTTATACACCGGACACCAGCTGAATCAACCTGCTGCGGTGCGTTATCCCCGCGGTGCAGGCCCAGGGGTTACCCCACAACCGCAGATGCAAGCCATGGAAATTGGTAAAAGCCGCCGGGTTCGCCAGGGCGAAAAGGTGGCTATTTTAAACTTTGGGGTATTACTGCCCTTTGCCCAGGCTGCCGGTGAAAAACTGAACGCCACCGTGATCGATATGCGCTTCGTAAAACCACTCGACACCCAAGTCATTGACCTGCTTGTCAGCGAGCATGAACTGTTCGTTACCATAGAGGACGGGGCGATTATGGGAGGAGCAGGCAGTGCGGTAGGAGAATACTTGTTGTCGTCTCAATCACAACGTCGCCTGTTGCAAATAGGTTTGCCCGACGCATTTATTATGCAGGGCACTCAGCAGGAAATGTATGCAGAATTAGGCCTGGATACGCACGGAATATTGGCGAAAATCAAGGCCTTCCAGGGCTAGTATTGGCACCACAGACTTTACAAGTACTGTAAATAAAGGGCTAGATGGATACAGGTGAGAGAAAAAAGCCCTGCCAATACATCGTCGATCATAATGCCTAAGCCACCGTGCACATGCTTATCAAGGTAGCTTATCGGCCAGGGTTTTAGAATGTCGAAAAACCGAAATAGTAAGAATCCCGCTAACATCGTTTGCCAGCTAATGGGCACCGCCAGCATGGTGATCAACATACCCGCTATTTCATCCCAGACGATTGCCCCGTCATCATGTGCCTGCATATCGTCTGCTGTTTTACCACAAATCCACATACCCACAATACAGATCACAACAGTGATAAGCAGGTAGGTATACCAAGGCGTATAGAGCGATAACATCCATACCAGGGGTAACGCTGCGAGGGTGCCAAAGGTCCCTGGCGCTTTGGGGGCTAGACCACTGCCAAAGCCTAAAGCCAGAAAATGCACCGGGTTTTTCAGGGAAACCCGTGCGCGGCTTTGTTTGTCCATCAATGAGACTCCCTTAAATAGAAACTATTGGCTTAAAAAATGTTCGAAACCTTTACCTTCAAATGGGTAAGGCGCATTCTCTAAACGCAGTTCGATTTGTCCATTGTTGCCATTGAGTTGGCCAATACAGCTTGCCACTAAATTGACATTCGCCAGAGCAATATCCAGATTACCTTTTTGCTCCTGGCCCACAGTAAACAACAATTCATAGTCGTCCCCCGCACTTAGAGCGTATCTCAGGGCCGTATCCCTGTCCACGGAAGCGCTTAATGCCGGTGACAGTGGCAACTTTTCAAGATGGATACAGGCACCACAGGCCGAGGCTTTTAATATATGCCCGAGGTCAGATATCAGGCCATCGGAAATATCAATACAGGATGAAGCGATCCGCCGCAAACTTGTTCCAGCGAGCAATCGGGGCGTAGGATAGTGCAGGCGCTGCAACAAGTATTCTTCGTGAGCAGGCTCAGTCACAGTGACCTTATTCAACAAAACATCCAGACCTAAACCGGCATCCCCAAGGCTACCGGTCACATAGACAAAGTCTCCAGGTTTGGCCTTAGCCCGGGTTAGCGCCTGTTCTGCAGGTACAAAACCCTGGGCGGTAATGGTAATCACCAGAGGGCCTTGAACCGTATCTCCACCAATCAACTCAATGGAATAATATTCGTTTATTTCCTGCAAACCCCGGGTGAATTCTTCCAACCACAGTTCATCATACGCAGGTAACGACAGAGATAAACTCAACCAGGCAGGTTCAGCCCCCATGGCGGCTAAATCACTTAAATTTACCGCCACTGCTTTTTGCGCAACGGCATGGGCTGGCGTGTCAGGTAAAAAATGCACGCCGCTGATCAGGGTATCGGTAGTAGTGGCCAGCGCCTGCCCGTGGGGAATTTGGGTAATGGCACAATCGTCACCGATACCGATTAACACATCTTTGCGCGGATAACTTCTGGCCTGGAAGAAGTTATCAATGATAGAGAATTCTTTCACTTTTTCTACTTTTTTTGTTTTATTATCGGGTCTGCTGACCCTAAGTAACAGACAACTAACGCGCCGCTGCGGCGCGCAGTTTAAGAGGGAAGCGCTTAAGACTTTTCATCTTTACGCAGGGTTTTAATCGCTTTATCTAAGACCCCATTAACAAATTTATGGCTTTCTTCTGCACCAAAGGACTTGGCAAGCTCAATGGCCTCGTTGATCACCACTTTTTTCGGCACATCCATACGGCTGATTAACTCATAGGTGGCAAGGCGCAAGATGGCTTTTTCTACAGGATCAAGCTCTTCAGGCAAGCGGCCCAGATAGGGTTTTATCTTCTTATCCAGCTCCGCGGTATTTTTGACCACCGCGCGCAATAGCTCTAGAAAGTATTCAGTATCAACCTTGGCCATTTCATTCGATGTGACCATGGCCAATTCGATTTGTTCCAGGGGATTCTTGGTCATTTGCCAGGAATATACGGCTTGTACGGCTAGCTCTCTGGCTTTACGACGGGCTGCAGGCTTCACTTATTTCACTCCTGCAATTTGGCTTTCGATATTGGCCATTACATTGACCATTTCAAGGGCACCCAATGCCGCATCAACGCCTTTATTACCGGCTTTTGTACCTGAGCGCTCAATGGCCTGTTCAATGCTGTCGGTGGTGATCACACCAAAAGACACGGGAATACCATACTCCAGGGATACCTGAGCCAAACCCTTGTTGCACTCACCAGCAACAAATTCAAAATGTGGCGTACCACCACGGATAACTGCGCCTAAGGCGATTATGGCGTCAAAGCCGCCTTTTTCGGCTAGCTTTTTAGCGGCAATCGGTAGCTCATACGCACCGGGCACACGCACTAAAGTGATGTCTTGTGTATTCACTTCACCGTGGCGTTCCAGGGTATCAAGGGCGCCATCCACTAAGCTTTCAACCACAAAGCTATTAAAACGAGAAACAACCAAAGCGAATTTCTTGCCTGTTGCGCGAACGTTACCTTCAATGATATTCATGCTGCATAAGCCTTAACTATAAAAATCGGCGCGCATTGTAGCATAAGCGCCGTTTAGATTAATGGGATTTTTTTACATTTAACCACGTGTTTTACCCGGAAGTATTAAATAAGCTTATCTGGGTAAAACAAACTAAAATCATCGGTTAATCTTCTACGTACTCAATGACTTCCAGGCCATATCCAGACAAGGCATGATACTTCTTTGGACGACTCAGCAGACGCATTTGCTTAACGCCTAAGCTGGCCAGGATCTGACTACCTACGCCGACAGTCCGCGACGTACCCTGCCAGGTTGCTCCAGGAAGTATTTCGCCCCGGTCTTCGGCGTCAAATTGCAGCACTTGTGCCAGCACATCTTCTTGCTTGCCCAACAACACCAATACCCCGCCTTCTTGAGCAATGCGCTGCATGGCCTGAGACACATTCATGCTGCGCTCAATAGAGCGTTTTGAGCCGAACAAATCACTCAGGCTATTTTGTAAATGCACCCTCACCAGTGTGGGCGTATCGGCTTTGATCTCCCCTTTGCGCAAGGCAAAGTGAATCTGATTATCAATCACGTCTTTGAAGGTCAGCAGCTCAAATTCCCCGTACTCGGTGGGTAACTTACACGTAGCCACTTGTTCGATGGTCGTTTCATTAAGATTGCGATATTCGATTAAATCGGCAATGGTGCCAATTTTTAATCCATGTTTAGCCACAAACACTTCTAATTCCGGACGTCTGGCCATGCTGCCATCTTCATTGAGAATTTCAACGATTGCCGCGGCGGGCTCACAGCCCGCTAAGCGGGCTAAATCGACACCGGCTTCCGTGTGCCCTGCTCTATTGAGTACGCCGCCTTCTTTGGCGATCAACGGAAATATATGCCCTGGTTGCACAATATCACTGGCCTTAGCCTCTTTCGACACCGCCGCAAGTATCGTGCGGGCCCTGTCCGTTGCCGAAATACCCGTAGTGACGCCTTCGGCCGCTTCAATGGACACGGTAAAGTTAGTGGAAAACTGGGCGCTGTTGTTATCTACCATCAATGGTAAATTTAAGCGCTGACAGCGTTCAGCCGTCATCGGCAAACACACCAGACCTTTGGCATGGGTGACCATGAAGTTAATCGCTTCAGGGGTAACATGTTCGGCGGCCATGATCAGGTCACCTTCATTTTCCCGGTCTTCGTCATCCATCAATACCACCATCTTACCCTGACGGATATCTTCAATTATTTCTGCACTGCTATTAAACGCCATATTGTATTTTCTTATTTGCCAATGTGTAGGGAGCCACCAATGCACTCAGCTGTTTCGCTGTTTTCGTAATCGGTGCATAAATAGGGAGGTATTTTACTTCAAATAGCCATTATCTGCTAAGAATGCCATGCTAATGTCTTTTTTGCCGCCGTCATTTTTAGCATACGCAGCTTTATCGCCCAGCATTAAACGTTCCAGATAGCGGGCAATAACATCGACTTCCAGGTTGACCTTGGTGCCGACCTTATATGAGCCGATAATAGTTTCTTGCAAACTATGGGGGATAAGGGTTATCAGGAATTGCGCGCCGTTTACCCCATTCACCGTCAGGCTCACGCCATCAACGGTAATCGAGCCTTTTTCTGCCAGGTACTTGGCCAGTTCATCCGGCGCCTTGAGCCAAATTTCCACATAACGACCGACGGGGTTAATCGACACCACCTCGCCCACCCCATCCACGTGACCACTGACAATATGTCCACCCAATCTGGCGCTGGCCATTAAGGCTTTTTCTAAATTAACCTTATTCCCGGTCTGATACGTAGCAAAACCCGTGCGTTTAATGGTTTCCGGTGAGACATCGGCACTGAAGCTATGGCTTGTTTTGGCCACCACGGTTAAACACACACCATTATTGGCAATGCTGTCACCCAGGGCCACATCACCCATATCCAGCTTATTCACCCCAATAGTCAACCTGATGTCATCACCACAGGGCTGCAATGTTTCCATCACACCGACATCTTCAATAATTCCAGTAAACATAAATTTTCTACCTCTGTGTATTCAGCCCAGCATTTTGAATGGGCACATTATTAAGGAGCCGCTTATGATTGGGGGTCCGGGTATTGTAACAGTGCCGTGAGTTTAATATCACCGCCCAATTGACGAATGTCTTGCCAATCCAGGTTATAGGCCTGCTGCATACTGGATAATTCATCGATGGCAAACATGTCTTGCCCTTTATTCCCTAATAATTTAGGCGCCTGGTATAAGATCAATTCATCAATCAGCCGGTTTTGTAATAAGGCCCCAGCCAGTTTGCCACCTGCTTCAACCCATATATGGTTTAATTGTAAGCTCCCAAGGTGGGTAAACACCTGTGATAAATCCAGTTGATTGTTGTGGTATGGCGCCTGCCATTGCAGCACACCTTCAGGGAGTTGTTCGTTGGGGCGGCTATTAACGATCAAAATATCACCCGGCAGGGTAAATAATCTCAGGCGGGAATGAAGCTGATTGCGCCCATCTAAAATCACCCTAAGGGGTTGACGTAAATCCTGTTGGGCAAGGATAGCATCGCTTAATCCGGTTTCCTGATAACGGACATTTAGTGAAGGGTCATCCGCCAACACCGTGCCAGAGCCGGATAGAATGGCACAACTTTTGGCTCGGTGCCGTTGCACATCTTGTCGTGCCGGCTTTGCGGTGATCCATTGACTCTGTCCGTTTGCCAGGGCGGTTTTGCCGTCCAGGCTTGAGGCTAATTTGACTGTCACCCATGGCATGCCCGTAAGCATGCGTTTAATAAAACCACGATTCAAGTTTGCAGCCTGTGGCGCCATTAAGCCATGAGCCACCTCGATCCCGGCGGCAGCGAGTTTGGCTAAGCCCATTCCTGCGACCAGGGGATTGGGATCCACCATGGCGGCAATCACCTTGCTCACTCCCGCCTGGATCAATGCGTCGGCGCAGGGGGCTGTGCGCCCGGTATGGGAACAGGGTTCGAGGGTCACATAAGCGGTGGCGCCCCTGGCTTTACCGCCGGCCTGGGCGAGGGCATGTACCTCAGCATGGGCCCTACCAGCCCTTTGGTGCCAGCCCTGGCCAACAATATGGCCATGGGCATCGGCCAATACACAGCCCACATTAGGATTAGGCGAAGTGGTAAATTGTCCCTTTGCCGCCAGGCGGATCGCCTTGGCCATCAGCCGGGCATCGAGGGGGGAAAATGGGCTCAAATCGTATCGTCCTTCAGGCCGTAGTATCAGTCACCCAAACGGGCAATTTCTTCACCAAATTCGCGAATATCTTCAAAGGAGCGATAGACCGAGGCGAAACGTACGTAAGCCACCTTATCCAGCTCCTTAAGGGCATCCATGATCAAGCTACCGAGAAACTCACTGGCGATTTCCCGCTCACCGGTGGCCCGCAGTGAAGACTTCAAACGGCTAATACATTGCTCAACCTGTTCGGTACTCACCGGCCGCTTTTCCAGGGCTCGCTGCAAGCCAGCTCTAAGTTTGTCTTCGTTAAACGGCTCCCGAGAGCCGTCACGCTTGACGACTCTTGGCATCACCAACTCAGCCGTTTCAAAGGTAGTGAAACGCTCCTTGCACATCGTGCATTCCCGGCGCCGCCTAACCTGATGACCATCGGCCACCAGGCGCGAATCGATGACCTTGGTTTCTTGTACACTGCAAAAAGGACAAAACATAGGGCGTATTCGTTTACCGGGTAATGAATAACTATATAGTATGCCGATATGCGACCTGAAAAGCCACTTTGGAACGAAGTCTTGGACTTATTCATCTCACTCTCAATAAATGGCACGAAAATAGCTTTATTTGTCACAGAGATCATTAGCGAAAAATAATTTCAAGGGGATTAAGTGTGAAAGTAAGTAGGGTCAAAGCATTTAAAAGGAAAGTATATAGGGTCACAATTAGCGGGTGTGTATTGACCCTGCTTAGTGCCTGCTCGGTTTTTTCGTCGGATGATACGGCAAGTCAACACGCCCCCCCGGCCTTTGCAGAGCGGGCATACACCGACACCTCGAAGTTAAGTATTCATCATTATGTAGAACAATTAACCCGGCAATTGCTCTTAACCGCACAGGGGATAAATTTAAAGCAAACCGTTGCGGTAGGCACATTCTTGCCAACACAAAGTATTAATGGCAAAAACATGCCTACCACCAACGTCTTAGGTCAACAAATTCAGGAAAGCTTCGTTACCCTTGCGACCCAAGCTGGACTCAATGTGATTGAATTTAAAACCGCAAAAGCGATCAAAATACAGCACAATCAAGATCTTATGTTATCCAGGCAAATCAGTGAAATAAACCCCTATATACAAGCTGACTACTATTTAACCGGAACCTATACCGCACAACAAGATAACCTGGCGATTAATGCCCGACTCATTGAGACGAGCAGCCAAAGAGTCATCGCCGCCGCCACAGATTTTATTCCCAGTAATGTCATGTGGGCCCAAGGCAAGGTTATGATGCAAGATAATAGTATTTACCGCAGGGCCTACTAGGAGTTAAGCATGAAGTCTACTTTATTCATATCAATCAGTGCCTGCCTGCTCGGTGGCTGTTCAAGCCTGATAACACCAGACCAGCAACACACCTCAGACAGAGGATGGTTAGCCACGGTTTTTCAGGAAAAAGCGCCAGAAAATCAACAACAAAATAACCACGCTACCATCTCGACAGCCGACACCAGTGTCAATTTTCACACTCAACTGCAGGCAGTATTACTGGGTAAGCAGCAGACAAAACTGCAACTTTCCCAAACAAAAAATCACCAGGATAATGGTAAAAACATTAACTATTACGTGCGAGGTTTAATGCAAGACCTGGTGGGCAACCTGCAATATGTTAATAACACCACCCCAGTCGCAGTCACCAGTTTTGTCATGCTAAATAGTGATTACCAGCAAACGAACCTGCTGGGCAATCAAATTTCAGAAAGTTTATTACATGAAGTGCATAAGTTTGGCATTCCCGTTATCGACTTTAAAACCACAGATTATATCAGGGTCACCGAACAGGGTGATTTCATCTTCAGTAGAGACTTTTTAGAGCTATCCGATAGCTCACCAGTGCGTTACGTCGTCGGTGGCACGCTGGTGAAATATAATGGTGGCTACCTGGTCAATGCCCGCATTATCGGCGTTGAGTCCAAAGCGGTAGTGGCCTCTGCTCAAAGCTTTATTCCCGGTAATGTGGCTGATGCCCTGCTGGGTAAATCGGCAGATAGGCCACCTATTATGACAAGTGAAACGATAGTGGCGGCTCCCGTAGTCTCTATCATTCAGGGTTAATACAATTATTTGTTGGGTGTAAAAACGATATAAATCAGGTGTGAATTCCGCTAATAAATTAGGATAAATTGTTTCATTTGGCGGGATAGCTGGATCATAAGTGCATAATTTAAATCTATTTCAACTTACCCTTATTCCAAATGGCACTTTGAAAGCTGAGCTACATCATAGGTTTTTATTGTTTTATCGACAGCTGCGTAATTTTTAACAATATTACGGTTGAATATATCACTCGCTTTTGTCGCAATGCTGATACCGTTTGAAAAGGACAATACCTTGCCCACCAACTCCACGCTAATATTTTTACCTCGTATTTCGCGCACGCTGCCAAATTCATTACCAGTAGAGCTACAGACTAAGCCACCCAGTTCTATATTCTGCTCTCTAAAGCTTTGTAATTGTTGCTCCCCTTGATTTTCAAAACTGTTTTCCTCTATTAAGTCTGCTTCTGCAGCAGCGACATTGCTCCATAGGTCCGTTTCTGATGCAGCCGAATCATTACGAAATAGGACAGTGCTTATTATTTTCGGTGCCTTTATGATTGATATTATTCAGCAGACTGTAGGCATTGATGATTACACATTGCACGCCAACAAACGGGCTACTGATTTTTTTGTAATTCCCTACCTGCAGTTTTTGCTTTTTATCGGAGCCAAGGCGATACTCCATTTTCACTGCCTTACTAAATACCCTCTAACAATATATTGGGTATTAATTTGGATGCGGAGGCAAGCACACCTTTGGTCTTGAAGTTCATTAACCTGACATTGACCATCACGCCCCGATTATTTTTATGCATCGTTCCAGAAAACACATAGCCTATATCCATAGCATTGCCTATCTGGCTTGCGTCCCGGGAAAATACGAAATCACCTTTGCCATTCACATTTAGGCTACCTGTCAATTTATGATCACTGACCGGCAAACCTATTTGTTGAAGATCGTTAATAAAATATTCCGCTAACTGATTTCCCAGCTGATCGGTGGATTGTAATGAAGCGTCCAGATAAACAAACGAGGCAACCACGATAAGCCCCTCAACCACGGTGTCTTTTAAATCATGCTGCAGATCCGTTGCCATTTGTTCGGTATATTCCCCCAGTACTTGAAAATGAAGATCCGTACTAAACAAGCTAGGATGTTTAGGTATTTTCTCACGCTCAAGCGGCATGTCATGGCACTGATAAAACGCGCCATTTTCCCGGGCACAAAGACGGGTTTTTGTATCGGGCTCTGACGAGCTAAAAGGATTAATCGAGTCCATCGAAGGTAACGAAGCGCAACCCGCTAACATCGCGGTTAATAGTGAGCTTAATAGTATTCTAGTGAAAATTGGCATTATCTTATTCGCAGTACGCTGTAAGTAGTCTGACTTTAAATAAGCAATTTGTAAGCCAGAATACCTAGTCTTTGACAAGTAAATAACACAGTCCATCTAGACCTAAAGCCATTGGAGTTGCCGCCAGACGGCAAAGGAAGTCAGCCCCATGAGCTTAGACCGACTAAGTGATTGGGGTGAGCGATAGCAGCTAACAACGCTACAGCTGCAAGGGTGACGGGTATTGATAACACCGGGCCTGCATATGCCCCCAGAAGGGAATTAGAATCGTCCATAAACAACGTCAAATAATTGACTTTTAGTAGTGGTAACAAGCATAAAAAAACGCGCCGGCATTGGCGCGTTTTTATCATTAATAGGACATTAAGCTCTCAGCTACTAAAAACGATAACGTATCCCAAGTTGTACTTTCCATACTGAAGGCACTTTCGCCACACCGGGTTGGGGCCGGGTGAAGTTGCTGTAAACATATTGATCATCTGCAATCGTCACGTCCACAACAGGGGCATTGAAGGGCTGATTATAGCTCTCGGCCCGTCCCCAGTCATCGTTGAGCATGTTGCCAATATTTTCCAGATCCAGGATAAGCTCTACCGCGTGCTCACCGGTAATTTGCACTTCTTGCAGGAAGCGCAAATCAAATCTATGGATCCAGTTACTGGTACAGGCGTGACGACGAGAAATCGACCCGGCGTTGCCCGCTAAGCAATCTTCAGAGTCCAGGTAAGCAAAGAAGCCGGCCTGATCAAATCCATCGGCATAACTCACTAGTGGATCATTCGCGCCAGTTGGAATATACAAAGACTGTGAGCTAAAGGCATTCCAATCGGCAAAGTCTGCCCCCGGAAAGCCGCCAAAGGTCTCAAGGGATGAACCCATGGTATGACTAAAGTGGCGACCTGAACGTCCGTTATACGCCAGGGTAATCGTCGATAAATTATCTGCCCATAGGGCATCACTCCAGGTCAAATTACTGGTAATGGTATGGCGTACCTCATACTCTGAATTAAATTCCTCGCCACTCTGAAAATCTGAATTAGCCGGCATGGCATAACCTTCAAACGCAATAAAGGCGTTACCTGGATTGACTTCCGTGACATCCTGATAGGTGTAGCCCATATCAATTTTGAAGGTGCCTTTGTCAGTGTAGAAGTTTTTCCCTGCGGCGAAACTCCATACTTGTGCCCCGCCTTTATCGGTGTTTTCCAGAGACAGGTCAAATGGCCCGACTTCGTTATAGATGGGGCGACCATCGGGTGCCGTACCCACCGATTCAAAGTTTAGCTCACGGTAGGTCGCAGCATTTTTAACCTGGGTAATAATCGCGTCAGCCGTTAACAACCAGCCTTCACCTAAAAAGCCAAGATCCTGATTACGCTCAATGCCCAGGTTAAACTTCCACACGCTATTGATCTCAAAGTCCGGGGCGATTGAGTTAGTGTCACTGTTACCGCCACTAAAGCCACCGGCAGCAAGAAAGTCTAATACTTCCTGGGGCGTACCACGGCCATCAGAGCAGCTGCCAAAACATCCGGCAAAGGTTTTACGTACCCCGTCATTACCATAGGAATTAGACAGCCACACATTGGGTCCTCCCCCACCAAATAAACCCAAACCACCGCGGATAACCGTGTCGTCATCATAGGTATAGGTGAAACCGACGCGTGGCTCCAGCAAGTCCAGACCGTCGAAATTACCCTGATTAGTATAGCCGTGACGCTCCACAAAATTTTGATTCAGCGCTGGTAAATCATGGTTGCTGTATTGGGTGTAGCGCAGACCATAGGTAAGTGTCACGTCATCTGTAGCGGTCCACTCGTCCTGCAGGTAAAAGGTATTGATATCATACTGAAATTCATCTTCCGCACTTAAGGGATCGCCGTTTAAGGCATTTTGATATACGTGGAACGCCAGGTTATTTTCAAAATCTTCAATCGTGGCGAAATTAGCAAAGCCTAAAGAGCCAAACACAAACAGATTATAAATATCTA
The DNA here is from genome assembly GCA_047618055.1 of Paraglaciecola sp. GTDB lineage: Bacteria > Pseudomonadota > Gammaproteobacteria > Enterobacterales > Alteromonadaceae > Paraglaciecola. The sequence continues at coordinate 26,747 of JBLHIW010000012.1, forward strand.
ATTTTTCGTGCTCCCAACCTACGGTCAGTTTGTGCTCATCCGTCAGGTAATAGTCCGCTTTTATTTTTAGGCCAAAACGATCATTTTCCAAGACATTGGCATGACGAAATTGATCAGGGCCAATAAACAGGGAGCCACCGTTGGGTGTACCGATCAAAAACTGGGAAAAGTTGGCCCCTAATAAGGGATCTTGTGCCGTCGTCACCTTTTTATTGGATAATTTGAACTCGGTGGATAAATCGTCCGTCCAGTCTGAAAATACCTGTAAGACTAAGGCTTCTAAGGTTTCGGCCTGATTGT
>JBLHIW010000013.1:0-27022 GCA_047618055.1 Paraglaciecola sp.
TCGGCCGCGGCTATACCGCTGGGCGATACGTCACCATGATAGAACCAGGCACTAAACCCACCCTGCGAATGAGCCGCGTTAACGCCTATGCCCCACCCTGTTGATGCTGAAAAAGAAGTTTTATATTCTGCCCTAGGATCTCCCTGGTTGTATGCGTGCGTGCCTCTATCTGGATCGTTTTCGTCTCTACTACTGGTAAACCCAAATATTTGTTCCCAAGAGGTTCCTCTTTGCGTGTAATTAAATATATCAAATATTGAAACAATTTCCGAGCTTAACTGTATTGTCTCCGACTGACCCAGATTACCTATTTTAATTACTCCTTGTGTGAGGGTATTGAACATCCCATTCATATCTGCGGTTGATGCCCAATGCCATCCCGTCATATCGTAACCTCTGAGTTCACTACCACTGGCACAAGTGCCCGAGGGGCATACCGTGTTTATACCAGCCCAAGTTACATGTTGAAAAAGCTTTGGCTGGGCCCAATATATGCCATCAATTTCTTGCATATTACCGGTTGGTCCCGTAGTGGGAGTAATAGGAATGGCACTAATCGACAGTGAGAATAATAATATCGCAGCTGCACTGGCTATTTTTGTACTTAAAAACTTAAATTTCATTTGATATTCCTTCTAATACCTTCGTTACAAATTTTGCAAGGTAATGGCTAAATGGATATGTCATCACTACTCACAAACATACAAACCTAAAAGCATATGTCGTGCCAATAATATAATAGCGTCTAGTATCAATAGCTTGTGATTTTTATAAAAATCTGGATTTTTATAAATGTAAAATATCCTGACACTTAAAATCATCAGTTTTGGTAAAAGAGTGACCCCAGATTGCTACCTATCAGCTTAATAGACCAGGTACTTCAGGGTTGAATATATCCTATGTATGGATTCGTGACATAGGCTTACATGCTCCACCCATAACGCTACAAGGCTTTATTTACATGGGCTGCAGGCCTCTCGCCCCATAATGGTAGGCCCGTACGCGATCCAACCGGCAAGGTCTATTCTTCCCCTTTTAGATTCAACTCCATAGCCTTAAATGCTTGGCTAGCACCTTCAGTGATTTTCATTCGATAGGTGTAAAAAAACCTGACACATTGAGTGGCGCGTTTTATTTCCTGCACGGTGTGTAGTCAATTGGGGGAAATAATCAAGGTCGCCTGAAGACAGACCCGTACCGGGCTATTCCGGCTAAACGTAGGCTACAGCTCGATACAGCGCTCTGAGTGATGGTTTTTTGTTCTTGAGCCTTCATCCCCGGCAAGTGTCAAAAATTTTTACACTTGCCTTACCCTGCTTAGATTTTTAGCCCAGTTGGAATGAGGCATGTCGGCACAACGCAGGGCTGATCTGAGCTATTTGTGGGCATACCTCGACCGGCACATTATGTAGTTTGAGCCTAAGACTTAGAAACATTGGGTCATGGCAGGAGCTTAGTACGCCTACCTTAAATTCAATGTACTCTCACCAATAGCGCTCCATGGAAATGTGTCCCGGGGAGCGGCGAAGATGTTTTTTCAAGCCCATTGCTTCAAGGGTAAGCAGGGCATCTTGGATCATCTCCGGATTACCACATAACATCACCTGACTGTCTTGGGCGTTTAAGCTTTGCCTGGCCAGCGCCGGTATTTCGCCACTTTCTAATAACTGAGGAATGCGTCCGCGCAGGGCCTCAGGTGAGTCTTCCCGGCTAATGACCGGCACAAAGTGAAATTTATCCGGATAGGCGGCTGTCCAACTGTCAATTAACGCCCGGTAAGCCAAATCGTTTACCTGACGCATACCGTAAACCAGGGTAATGCTCTCGAACCGCTGCCAGGCTTCGCTGCCGGATAAAATCGACAAAAATGGCCCGACGCCGGTGCCGGTGGCAATCAGCCACAAGTTTTTGCTGGCCGGCACTTCGTCCAGAACTAAAAAACCGGTCGCCGGGGCCATTACTTTTAAGCCATCACCTGGCTGTAGCATATGCAACTTAGTGGACAGCAGGCCTTCTGCAACAGGTACGGCAATGATTTCCAGATAATCATTCTCTGGGCCATTGACCAGAGAATAGGGGCGGGAGAGGACTTTTCCATCTTGCTCAATACCGAATTTGGTAAATTGCCCGGCTTTAAAGGCCGGGAAGCCCTCGCAGGATACCGACAAACTAAACAAATGATCATTCCAGTCCGTGCGTTTAACTACTGATGCATCAAGCCATTGAGCCATGTCATCCTCATTGATTTATTGCTACTAAATAAAAACTACCATAGGAATGAACGCCGGTACAAAATTTTGCACCGTCACTACTAATAAGGTTCTGGGATCCAACTAATTTACCCTTTACCAAACATTTCCACAAAGGCATCGGCAAAGCGCTGGGGAGATTGAGGATCCATATTAAAGTATAAAGAGGGCTCAATGAGTTCAACCTCCATTATCGCAAACCCACCAGCATGCCTGATCAAATCAATCCGTGCGTACAGCGCATCATCGGGTAATGAGGCCAGCGTATGGCGAGCAGTAGTGAGCATCTCATCACTTGGCTCAATCAATTTCAATTGCCCCCCGTGCTCTTCCTGAACCCGAAAGTCATCGGCCTTGGGCATTTTTAAAATACTGTGGCTGTAATGTCCGGCAAAATAGAACAGTGAGTATTCACCCTCATCCACTATGGCTTGCATAAACGGCTGCACCATAAAGGCTCTGTCGCTAAATGTGGTTTTTAGGATCGTAGCCTGACTGAGCAGTTGTTCCCGGCTCAGGCGATAAGTATGATCCGCATTAGCACTGACTAAGGGCTTAATCACGATGTGATCGCAGGAGAAGTGTGCGAATGACTTAGCCACATCAGCCAAATCAAAATGCGCCATCCAGCGGGTGGGGACAATCGTTATACCCTGATTTGCTATGTCCTTAAGATACTCTTTACTGATGTTCCATTTGACCAGTTTTAAGCTATTTTCGAGACGAGCGGTTGACGCCTCTATTTGTGCTAAACAAGTAAGAAACGCCTGAGGATCTGTCTGGTAATCCCAGGTGCTGCGGATCACCACTACATCATAACTATCCCAATCAAGCCCCTCCTTGCGCCAGGACACCTCCTCTGCCTGCCAACCTAGCCGGGCCAGAGGCGCAAACAGCATGTCGTCATAAGCAAAAAAATCTTCGAGAGAGTCCATAGACAAAAAAGCACAGCGTTTCATAGCGTTACCTGATGGGCAATAAGTATGCATATCATGTGAGTTATTGGCGTGTATAACAAGCCGAGGAAAGATTATTTTTTACATCCGCTCTTTGCCATTAAGGGCTGAATGTTAGGCTCCTAATCAAAAGAGATTCACACTATAGCCCTCTTGTTGCAAAAGCACATAGGCGGTGATTACAGATAACGACATCTGCACACCCTCATATAGGCAGCGGACTGAGGGCACATGCATATTGAGAAACCTGGCGAGACTGTCGAATTTTCTATTCAGGGCATTTTCTCCGGTTGGCTGTGATACATCAAAAGCAAGGTTCAGTTTGATGTTTTTATCTATCCCCGCACTTTTTTCAACCTTGGCATGCTTATCGGATCCTATAATCAGTGCGCCCGCCAGCAAAAAGCGCTTTTGCAGCCTAATTAGCGACGTATACACGCATAAGTAGCATTAACATCAGTTTTTGCATCATTATTCCCTAAATTTAATCATTGCACTCATACATTTTTACAATTCAAACAGACACTCATTGTGCAGGTAAGTTAGTATGGGGAAATGGAATTATTAGTACGGTTATCGTAAAATGAAAACAGTCTGGATTAAGATCGCTTTACCCATTGTTGTGTTAGCAATCGGCTTTGGTGGAATGAAGGCGATCGAGGCCTCAGCGCCTGAAGAGGAAGAAAAGGAAGCCCTTGATACCAGGCCAACGGTAACGATAGAGACTGCCCTGGCCGAGGACTACCAGGTTAAGATCACTAGCTTTGGTGAAGTCAAACCACTGGAAAGCACCCTGTTATCTGCCCAGGTATCCGGCGAGGTAAGGAGTTGGCACCCAAACTTTGTACCCGGGGGCTTAGTATTGCTTGGGGACACCCTATTTAGCATCGAGAAAGACACGTACCAGGCTGCCCAATTACAGGCTGAAGCCAACCTGAGTTTGGCCGAATCACAACTGATTGAAGAGCAAGCCAGGGCCGATGTAGCCAAACAAGAAGCAAAAAATCTATCCCAGAGCAAGGTGTCAGATTTATACCTGCGTAAACCGCAGCTGATGAGCGCCAAAGCGGCGGTAAAATCAGCTCAATCAAAATTAAACATAGCCCAACGAGATCTGAAAAATTGTGATGTCACTGCGCCGTATGATGCACTGGTGATCACCCGTAATATCGGGGTGGGTCAATACGTTAACCAGGGCGCACAAGTTGCCGAGTTATATAATATTGAAACTGCCGAAATCACCTTTCCCATTGCCGGATTTGACCGGGCGTTCCTGCCTGCAGGCATCGCAGATAAAATGGCCCGGGTGAGCACCAATGGTTACAACGCCATTACACGGGAAGGTCTTATATCCAGAGACTTGGGTATTATCGATCAAAGCACACGCATGAGCCAACTAGTGGTGCGGGTTGAAGACCCTTACAGCCTCAAATCTGACCTTCCACCGCTGAAGTTTGGTAGCTACGTCGAGGTCAGTTTTGCTGGCAAAACTCTCAGAAAAATTTATCGCCTGCCCCAGGATTTAGTCACCAACCGTATTGTGTGGGTGGTGGACGATGAGCAACAATTGCAGCCCCAGCAGGTCAACATAGTGCGCGAAGAGGGGGAGTATTTCTTAATTAGTAAGGGTGTACAAGAGCAAGACAAAGTGGTGACAACCTTACCTGAATACCCGCAAAAAGGCATGAAGGTAAAAATAGCCCAGCCGGATAAAGATCTACTTGTGCAACAAGCTCTATAAAGGGATACCCCATGTCTAACGAAAACCCAGGTAGTGAACTAACAGACAAGCCAGGCCCCGCGGCCGAGGCTAAACAAAAGGGCTTAATTGCCTTTTTTGCTAATAATTCGGTGGCCGCAAACCTGATGATGATGTTTATTGTCATCATGGGTTTGTTTAGCTATTTCACTATTCAGCGACAAATGTTTCCAAACATTGAAATCAATTACATCAATGTGAGTGCGGTATATCGTGGTGCTTCACCTCAGGAGATTGAACAAAGCATCTTAATCAAAATTGAAGAAGCCATCAAAGATATTTCTGAGATTAAGAAAGCCACGTCCCGGGCGTTTCGCGGCAACGGTCAAATCACCCTGGAAATCCAAAAAGATAAGGAGTTGACTGATGTATTAGACAAGGTCAGAGCCAGAGTTGACAGTATCGCTACCTTTCCCGCGGATATGGAGCCGCCAACCATATCCCAGGCTGAATTTCAGCAGGACGTGATAGAAATGTCATTGGTCGGCGACTTATCCATTGCCGAATTAAAGCCTATTGCCAAACAAATTGAAGACGACTTACTACAACTAAGTAATGTCTCTTTGGTTGAACTTGACGCCCCCGAAGATGAAATTGCTATTGAAATAAAACCCGAGGTGCTGCGTAAATACAATCTTAGCCTGAATGATGTCAGCCAGGCTATCCGCAACTATTCAGCCAATTTCTCCGCTGGACAATTACGCACAGATTCGGGCATTGTTGCCGTGAGAGTAGAAAACCAGCTTTATCGGGGCGACGAGTTTCGCCAGATCCCAATAAAAATTGGTGAGAACGGCGCGAAAGTCCTGTTGGAAGATGTAGCAGAAATTAAAGATGGCTTTGTCGAAGGGGAGCGCTACTTCAAATATTCCGGGGTCAATGCCATTTATATGTCGGTTAAGGCCACGAAAGATCAAAGTACCATACCGGTGGCAAAATCCGTTAAAGACTATATTGAGATGCGCAATAAGACTCTGCCTGACGGACTGGAGTTGAAGGTACTGGTCGATATGACCTTCTATCTTAATGCCCGTCTGGACATGATGCTTAAAAACCTTTTTCAGGGCGCAATTTTAGTCGCTCTGATGCTATCCATCTTCCTGCGCGTTCGCTTGGCGTTCTGGGTTATGGTGGGTTTACCCGTGTGTTTCCTGGGTGCCATCATGATGATGCCGGTGTTTGGTGTCACCATCAATATTCTGTCCCTGTTTGCCTTTATTATGGTGCTGGGGATTGTGGTGGATGACGCGATTGTCATTGGTGAAAGCGCCTATTCGGAGATAGAAGAAAAAGGTGGGGGCGTAGAAAGCGTGGTGCGCGGCGCAAAACGGGTCGCTACACCGGCCACTTTTGGTGTACTGACAACCATTGCTGTATTTGCTCCAGCACTGTTTTCAACGGGACCCGAAGGGGCCTTTTTCTATAATATTTCAGTCGTGGTGATCCTGTGCCTGGTGTTCAGTTTGATTGAATCCAAATGGATTTTGCCTGCTCATCTGGCCCATATGAAAATCACGCCAATCAAGGAAAACAGCTGGCGTGACCGTTTTAATAAGCGCTTCTTCGGCTTTATTAATGGCCCCTACAAGCAGTTTGTTAAGCGTTGTATTGAATGGCGCTGGTTAGTGTTCGCCACCTTTTTTGCAATATTACTGATCAGCTTTAGTCTGGTCAGCGCCAACTATGTGCGCATGATCCCCGCCCCAAAAGTACCTCATGATTTTCCCGCTATTAACTTTGAAATGAACGAAAACGTATCGGATCAAAGCACCCTGGATGCCTTGAAAAAAATTGAAGCGATGATACTAAATGTTGATAAGCAGATCGTCGATGAATACGGCAGTTCTATGATGCGGGACATCATGGCCTTTAATCAGGGCCGCACCAAAGGACGCATTTTGATGCCCCTAGTGGATGAGGACAAACGTCATTTTGATGCCTTTGAACTCGCCAGACGCTGGCGTAAAAACATGCCGATTATTCCTGGCATGAAATCCTATACTATCCAGGATGACATTAACGGCGGAGGCAATGGTAATGGTGAGTTTGGCTTTATGCTGTTTGGCGCAGATATTAAAACCCTCAATGCCGCTGGCCGGGAATTTATTGCCTTGTTACAGCAGCAAGAGGGTTTGTTTGATATCAGCTCTACCATTGATCCTGCCAGTAAAGAAATACAAATAGCCTTGTTGCCGGTGGCTTATGATTTAGGCCTGAACTTAGCCAATATTGCTCGCCAGATGGGTGCCAGCTTTTATGGTGGCGAAGCACAGCGGGTAATCCGCGGCGGTGAAGAAGTCAGAGTGATGGTGCGCTATCCAAAACTTACCCGTGAACGATTCGCCGAGCTGAAATATGCGGTTATTACCACCCCTTCTGGTAAAGAAGTCATGCTTGGCGACGTGGTCAGTCTAAGCGAAACCCAGGGCATTAATTACATTCGTCGTGAGAGTGGTTATCGCAGTGTCTATGTATTTGGCTCTATTGACGAAGAGTTGGTCGAACCAAACGAAGTGATTGGGTCGGTTGAAGAAAACCTATTACCCCAACTACAAGCCAGCTTTCCTGGCGTAAAAACCGAACTCGGTGGTGGTATAGAAGAGCAGCAAGCTCAGCAAGATCAACAAATGAGCTTCTTAATTGCTGGCCTCATTATGGTCTTTATTCTGCTGGCAATACCCCTGAAAAGCTATGGCCAACCACTGATCATCATGTCGGTTATTCCCTTTAGTTTAACCGGCGCTATCTGGGGGCACTTTTTCTTTGGTTTAGATTTAAGCATGATGTCCACCTTCGGCCTGATTGCCGCGGCAGGGGTGGTTATTAACGACAGCCTGGTGATGACTGACTTCGTCAACCAGCGCCGTCGTCAGGGTCATGGCATCAAAGAAGCAGTGACTGAAGCAGGATGTGCACGTTTTAGAGCGATTACCCTAACCTCTATCACCACCTTTGCAGGCGTACTGCCCATCATGTTTGAAACCAGCCTGCAGGCTAAGTTTGTCATCCCCATGGCGGTCGCCTTGGGCTTTGCCGTGTTATACGCCACGTTGGTGACGCTAATATTAGTACCCTGCCTGTATATGATATTAGAAGACTTAAAGGCAGGGATCCTTGCTGGTTATACTGGTGCCTGGCGCTTGGTTAAGCCCCCTAGTAAAACAAGTATTGATGGTGTTCAAGCTAAAGTTTGATCAGTAAGCTTACAATTAAAAGCCCCGGTTGATGCATATTAACCGGGGCTTTTTTATACCGTGGTAGCTATATTGCCAGTATATTGTTAGTAGGGCTCGCCCTTCTGACGTTCGTCCCTTTCATTTCATTTCATTATTTGTTAAAACCTTGTTGCAGATTTATATCAGTGCTACATGCGCCCACTAAAACAATAAGAATAACTAAATATGAGCTTCATCAGCGCCAGTTTCTGGCAAAACAATATTGACGCCCTACATTACAAACTATGCAAGCTTGTCTCCTGGTGTACCTTATTTATGGTGCTAATCACCTTTTTAGTCGTGGTACTGCGTTATGGTTTTAATCTCGGCTGGGTGGCGATGCAGGAGTCGGTGATGTACTTGCACGCCATGGTGTTTTTACTTGGAGCCGCCCACACCTTAAGGGCCAATCAACATGTGCGAGTAGATATTTTTTATCGCCAGTTTGGTCCCAAGGGTAAGGCGAGAGTCGATATCTTCGGTACCCTGTTTTTACTTATGCCCGTCAATTTTTTTGTCTTAGCCATGAGTTGGGATTATGTGCTGAGCGCCTGGCAAGTCCTTGAATCCTCGCCTGAGGCAGGGGGGCTTCCTCTGGTCTTTTTATTGAAGACCCTTATTCTGTTATTCACTATCACCATGAACTTGCAGGGTTTGGCGGAATTAATCCGCAATGTACAGACCTTACAAAAAGGGGAGACTGCCTAGTGGAATACATGTCTCTGGTGATGTTTGCGGTGGTGTGTCTGGTGTTGCTATTAGGCTATCCCGTCGCTTATTCCCTGGCGGGTACCGCTTTATTGTTTGCCGGTTTTGGTATTCTAAGCGGTAACTTTGAAAGTGCCTATCTGTATGCATTGCCTAGTCGTTTATATGGTATTGCCACGAATCAAACCCTCATTGCCGTGCCGCTGTTTGTTTTTATGGGTGTCATGCTGGAAAAGTCCCGGGTGGCAGAGAACCTCCTAACGGCGATGACCCAATTATTTGGCCAATACCGTGGCGGCCTGGCCATTTCGGTTATTCTGGTGGGTGCATTGCTGGCGGCCAGTACCGGTATCGTTGGAGCGACCGTTGTGACAATGGGCTTGTTATCCCTGCCTACCATGCTCAAGCGGGGCTACTCACCCAGTTTTGCAGCAGGCAGTATTTGTGCCACAGGCACTCTTGGGCAAATCATCCCCCCTTCTATCGCGCTGGTATTATTAGGCGATGTCCTCTCTAGTGCTTATCAACAAGCTCAACTCAATATGGGCATATTTTCACCGGACTCCGTTTCCGTAGGGGACTTGTTTGTGGGGGCCATTGTGCCTGGTGTGATTTTGGTTTCCCTTTATTTACTGTACGTGATGCTGGTGACCTGGTTGCAACCTCACAAGGTGCCTTTAAGTGAAGATGCAACGGTCTCACTGAGTTTAGGCAGCTTGCTCGCGGCGCTTATACCGCCTTTGGTCCTTATCCTGCTAGTGTTAGGGTCAATTCTTGGTGGTTTCGCCACGCCAACAGAAGCCGCTGGCGTTGGGGCAATGGGCTCACTTGTCTTAGCCCTGGGGCAACGACAAGTGAGCCTGGGTAAGTTACAGGAAGTCATGCTGAGCACGACGCAGGTAACCGCAATGGTATTTTTGATCCTGATTGGCGCGTCGATTTTTTCTTTAGTTTTTCGTGGCTATGGCGGTGAGGAATTAATCGAACAATTGTTTAGCAACTTGCCCGGCGGCACGTTTTCCGCTGTCCTGCTGGTGATGGCAGTGATTTTCCTGCTTGGCTTTATTCTGGACTTTATTGAAATCACCTTTGTGGTGGTCCCCCTGGTCGCACCGGTATTATTAACCATGGGCATTGATCCCATTTGGTTGGGCATAATGATTGCCGTCAACCTGCAAACCTCATTTTTAACCCCACCGTTTGGTTTTGCCTTATTTTATTTACGGGGTGTTGCGCCACCCGAAGTCAAAACCAGTCAAATTTATTGGGGCGTGCTGCCCTTTATTGGCATACAGATTCTGCTGTTAATTGCCATGGCGATATGGCCTAATTTAGTCACGTGGTTACCCAATACGCTTTATTCATAAGCCCTAATCAAACAACTGAAGATGAAAACTATGCGAACACCCCTGCCCAATTTTAGCTGTACCTCATTCATTATGTTATTCAGTTTGCTACTTGCCGCGTGCGGGGGCGAGAAGCCAGCAACCGTATCTGGCGCTACACAGGCGCCAGCACAACAAATATTTGAATGGAAGATGGTGACGTCCTGGCCAAAAAACTTTCCCGGTTTAGGCCGCGCACCAGAGACCTTCGCCAACTATGTTGAAAAGATGTCAGGAGGCCGATTAACCGTAAAAGTGTATGGCGCCGGTGAGTTAGTGCCCGGCTTTGAAGTGTTCGATGCCGTATCCCAAGGTACGGTGCAAATGGGTCATGCAGCCGCCTATTACTGGAAGGGTAAAGCCCCTGCATCACAAATTTTTACCGCCATCCCTTTTGGGATGAATGCCCAGGAAATGAATGGCTGGTTTCACTACGGAGGTGGCCTGGAGCTGTGGCGGGAAGTCTATGCACCTTTTGGCTTGATCCCCTTTGCCGGTGGCAATACTGGAGTGCAATTGGCCGGTTGGTTTAAAAAAGAAATTAATAGCCTGGAAGACATTAAAGGCTTAAAAATGCGCATCCCGGGGCTCGGTGGTGAAGTGTTTAAAAAGCTTGGTGGCTTGCCGGTAGCATTGACCGGAGGGGAGTTATTTACTTCTTTGCAGTCCGGTGCGATCGATGCCACCGAGTGGGTCGGCCCCTACAATGATTTGGCCTTTGGTTTCTACAAAGCGGCTGATTATTACTATTATTCGGGCTGGCATGAGCCCGGTGCTGCCCTGGAATTTACCGTCAACAAAGCTGCCTTCGATAGCCTGCCAGATGATCTACAGGCGATTATTGAAGTCGCTACACGGGCGGTCAATCAGGATATGTTAGATGAATATACCGCTCGCAACAACGAAGCAATGCAGGCCCTTTTAAACAAACACGGTGTAGATATGCGCCCGCTACCACAGGATGTGATGGACGGTTTAAGACGCGCCTCTATGGAAGTGATGCAAGAACAAGCTGCGGCCGATCCGATGTTTAACAAGGTGTATCAGTCCTACAAGAAGTTTCAGGATGGCGTGAGCCGCTATCACCAAATTTCTGAAGTGGAATACTATAAAAATCGTAGTGCCGGGGAAAACCTGGAAAACAAATAAAACACTGAGAACGTATAGCTGCTTTGCGGCTAGAGTAAAGATCCTTGTTCACTATGACCTTGAAGTATCCCAGAAGTACCCAATAAAAAGGCCCGGACTGACGTTCGGGCCTGGTTAACAATTAGCCGCGTACTAAAACGGCTTTTTTATTTTACCTCGGTGATGAAAAACCGAGTAAGCAGTGACTGGCCTATAAGTTAAAACTTATAGGTGGCTTGTGCATAGGCAAAACGTCCCTGGGAGTTATGTATGCCTACAACATGTCCCATCCAATCATGGTAAGTGAATGGAGGCTCTTCATTAAGCAAGTTGGTTACCCCTAGTGTCAAAACAGTATTGTCGATTCCTGCATAATTAACCGTTGTATCAACGGTAATCATTGAATCAATGTCAGGCAAGATGGTGCCATCTGTTTGCACGCGTACGGAGGCATCTTGTTCAAATGAGCCAATATAGTTGACAGCAAAGTTTGCACTCCAGTCTCCTTGTACCCACGATCCAGAGGTAGTCCAACGAAACTGTGGCTGCTCAAATTCGCCTTCCTGGGTATCAACACGACCACCGGTTCGGATATCTTCGTAGTTAAGCACATAGTTTAATACGTAGTTAAATTTGAAATCACCCATGTCGGTGTCCATCTTGTAACCCAAATCAAGATCTAAACCAGAGGTTTTGATATTGCCCAGGTTTTCAAATTGGTCGAAAACACGCACAACTTCACCTGGGTCGCCGGGCACACTTGAGGGCAAACGTTCAACCACGGTAGGGTCATTCCCTTGGGTGCTGAACTTAAACTGGGTATCCTTGTTAATGACGTTTTCTATGTCATAGGCATAGTAGTCCAGGGCAAAATCCAGATCTTCGGTCACTTCATAAATGAGTCCAACGTTGTAGCTCTCAGACTCTTCTGGTCCCAGGTCAGGGTTACCGGCTAATACGGCGGTGTATTCCTGGGGCTCGCAAGCCTTATTAACATTACCAACCGCGTCACAGCGTACATTATCTACCAGGTTTGGTGATTCGTCGGTGGCGCCTAAACCAACCTGATGTAGCGAGGGAGCACGGAAAGCGGTGCCGTATGAGCCCCGTATTGACAACTGGTCAATAGGCGTCCAAATGAAAGCCACCTTAGGATCGGTCGTGGTGCCAAAATCACTATAGTCTTCGTGACGCACCGCTACCTGAACATTAAAATCTTCACTGACTGGTATAGCCAATTCAGCAAATACCGCCGTATTGTCGCGGGCGCCATTGGCCTGAGTCGCCTCAGTACCGAAGATATCACCCCTTAGGAATTGGTCATCGGGGTTATCGCTAATAGTTTCTTCACGATACTCAGCACCTACGGCCAACATGAGTTCACCGGCAGGCATATCCATCACAGCGCCTGAAATTTTTCCGTCAAAAGACTTGTTGGTGGACTTACCATAGCGAGTCGTGTGGGTTTGGATGAAATCAAGGGCTTCCTGACTATTAGCAGACGGCTCGAAGGGATTCCATAAACCACTATCTATGGCTTCTTGTGCGCGACGTGAGTTAGGAAAACCATTGACCCCACGCTCTACAGAGTCGCTTTTAATGTAGCTGTATGCCACCTCCCAGTCCCAGTCGGATATTTCTCCTCGTAAGCCCAGTACTGAGCGAAAGTAATCAGAATCGACCCGTTTCTCACGATTGCCGATGTCAACCATTCTGCGACGCATGGTCAAGTCTTCACCGAAAAAGTCAGCGCTTGGATCATCTGCAAAGGGATGATTTACATTGTCACCGGCCATAAACAATTCATTGAAGCTTGGGCTCGCCGCGCCTCTAACCGTGGTTTTGGAATTTTGCGCATTTAAATCAATAAAGGCGCTCACCGTATCACTCACTTCATAGTTACCCATGTACATAAAGCTAACGCGCTCTGATGCTGGAATAGATGAGCTGTGGGGTGCATAGTCGTAACGACACAGCGTTCCCACTATCTGATCGGCAGGGCATACATCATTTCCAAAGGTGTCAGGCAAGCGATTGCCGGGGTTTGAGGCCAGGGCAATGGTGCCTGGAAAGCCCGATGAACTTCTAAAATCAGTGGCGTAAGGGTCACCCGGGCGCAATGCGCTTTGGTTGGCAGAGCGGGCATAGTCCCTATCCGCGTATAAAATTTCTTCACGATCAAAATAGTCCAGAACAAACGTGTGGTTAGCCTTTTCTGAGCTACTGCCAAATAAAAGACTAACGTTTGATTCTGCGCCGCCACCGTCAGCGGTGGTGCCATGTTTTGCTGACACTTCCATTCCATCATAATCATCTTTCATGATGATATTGATAACGCCGGCGATGGCGTCAGAACCGTAGGTCGCAGAGGCGCCATCTTTCAATATATCGACGCGCTTAATGGCCGCCAAAGGAATATTGTTGATATCCACAAACGCCGTATCAATCCCGTTTGCAAAGGGAGAAACGGAGACCCGACGACCGTTTACCAGAATTAGGGTTGAGTCAGCGCCTAAACCTCGTAATGAAACGCTTGAGCCGCCGTTACCGGTGCCATCACTGCTATTGCCCTGAGTCGAAAAGGTGCCTTGTCCAGCCATGGGTAGTTTGGTAAACAAGCCAATTAAATCGGTCACACCCGTTTTAGCAATGTCATCCGCAGATAGTGAGGTGATCGGTGAAGGCCCTTCCATGTCCGTGCGTTTGATATGAGAGCCGGTAACCTGTATGCGTTCAACATTTGCGCCGCTGGCCTCTTGTGCCTGAACACCCATACTGGATGCGATAGCCGCGGCCAATAGCGTTAGATGAAGGTTTTTATATTTCATAAATTTCCCTGATATTATTTTTGTATGATCAAGGATTGAAGTGAAAATGGCTTCAATCCTTTTGAAGTCAATTTACAAACTGCGAAATGTGACTTATCTATCCTAGGTGACCTTGATTGTCTCTTGCAATATTGTTTAGCGATAACTTTGCACAAAGTTGTAAGCAAATATGCACAACAAACGATTTTTAGTGGCAAAAAAACTTCATTTCAGACGTGAGTATGACCGGGCGAGTTAAGGTCTAAAGGTTTAATTCCTCTGTGCTGGAAGGCACAGAAATAAGCGCCAACCCATCCTTAGGGTGTATTTATACCCCTGCCAGTCCTTCAACTCAGGATTTTCATCACCCTGCCTGAGTCTTTTAGGATCTGCTCAGAGTTGTTAATTGCGCCGTTGTCCTTACAATAGCTACAATTTTGTTATCAGGAAGAAAAACTATGCTTATCAAGCCTAAAATTCGTGGCTTTATCTGTACCAATGCTCATCCGGTGGGATGTGCTGCTAACGTGCAGCAGCAAATTGACTATGTAAAAGCCCAGGGAGCATTATCTGATGGGCCCAAAAACGTTTTGGTTATTGGCAGCTCGACAGGCTATGGCCTGGCGTCCCGGATTGTTTCTGCCTTTGGTTACGGGGCAAGTACCCTTGGCGTATGCTTTGAAAAACCCCCCTCTGAGCGCAAAACAGGCACTGCGGGCTGGTACAATACAGCCGGTTTCCATGCTAAGGCCAAAGACGCGGGGCTCTATGCCAAGACCTTAAATGGTGATGCGTTTTCCACCGAGCTTAAAACACAGGTTATCGAGACCCTTAAAGCCGATATGGGTAAGGTTGATTTGGTGATCTACAGTCTGGCTTCTCCTCGTCGCACCGATCCCCAAACCGGTGAAGTGTATAAGTCCACCTTGAAACCCATTGGACAGGCTTACACCACCAAGACTTACGATACGGATAAAGATCAAATCCACGATATTGCCCTTGAGCCTGCCAATGAAGATGATATTGCCCAAACCATTAAAGTCATGGGCGGCGAAGATTGGGAATTGTGGTTAGATGCACTGGATAAAGCTGACTTACTCGCTGATGGCTGTAAAACCACCGCATATACCTATGTCGGCAAAGAACTGACCTGGCCTATTTACGGCCAAGCAACCATTGGCAAAGCCAAAGAAGACTTAGATCGAGCCGCCGCATCCATTGTGCAAAGTAAGGCAAACAAGCAGGTGCAGGCATATGTATCGTCTTTAAAAGCATTGGTGACTCAGGCAAGTTCGGCTATCCCAGTGATGCCTTTGTATATTTCATTGATTTATAAAGTGATGAAAGAAGAGGGTACCCATCAAGGCTGTATCGAGCAAATACTTGACCTGTTCACCGACAAGTTAACTCACAGCCAACCAGAAACTGACCAGTTGGGTCGTTTATATATGAACGACAAGGAAACCAACGACGCCACACAGGCCAAAATCAAAGCCTTGTGGGATCAGGTCACTCAGGAGAACTTCCATGAGCTAAGCGATTACGCCGGTTATCATCATGAGTTCCTGAAGTTATTTGGTTTCGATTTGGCTGGGGTTGACTACGATGCCGAGGTGGATCCCCTGGCCGATTGGTAGGGCTGCCAAATCCAGGCTTAGCAGCCATATACGCTCTATTCAAAAACCGCCCGAGAGGCGGTTTTTTAATGGATAGATTTTGCACTAGCTTAGATAGGCGCTTTTGATTGCAAAGGAAGAACTTATTTGCACGAAAAGGGCTTTAAAAAGTGCATAAAACAACAATTTGCGTGGCAGAACCCGCATGGTTAATGCTAAAATTCGCTGGTTTTGTAAGGCACAAATATCAGTCGCCTTATAAAACATACTTTAAGCGTGTTAGTGAGTGTCGTCACCTCGGCGGTGCTGTAACCGGTTCAAGGTTGAACAACATGCTTACGAATAACCATCAATAATACTCATTACGACTAGGTTTTTCCTTTTGGCTTTTGCTTTGAGAAGTAACAGCGAGAGTCTAACCGTGATGTGTATTGACTGTAGAGTAGTGCTATTGCGTATGATTAAAATCAAAAAAGGTTTAGATCTCCCGATTGAGGGGATACCACAACAACAAATCCATGACGGGCCGGTGATAACAACGGTTGCGGTCTTGGGCGAAGAATATATCGGGATGCGTCCTACTATGCAGGTGCAGGTAGGCGACAAGGTTCAAAAAGGCCAAGCGCTTTTTGAAGACAAGAAAAATCCAGGGGTTAAATTTACCGCGTCGGCCGCAGGAACGGTTATTGAAGTTAACCGGGGAGCAAAGCGTGTTTTGCAATCTGTGGTTATTCAGGTAGGGGCTAACGACGCGCTGGCATTTGCAAAATATGCGGCGGCTGAATTGCCATCGCTATCTGCTGAAAACGTCCAGCAAAATCTGGTTGATTCTGGTTTGTGGACGGCATTAAGAACCCGTCCTTTCAGCAAAATCCCCGGGATTGGCAGCAAGCCTCATTCGATCTTTGTCAATGCCATGGATAGCAATCCCTTGGCGGCGGATCCCCAATTGATTGTGGCCGAACGTAGTGAAGATTTTGTCAACGGCTTACACCTTCTCTCACGCCTTACCGATGGAAAATTATTCGTCAGTAAAGCCCCTGGGGCAGACATTGCTACGGGTAATGTGAGCGCAGAGGTGAATGAATTTTCTGGACCTCACCCGGCGGGTTTGGTTGGAACACATATCCATAACCTTGATGCCGTCGGTGCCAATAAAATGGTTTGGCATATTGGCTATCAGGATGTATTGGCCATTGGTGCCCTATTTATCACCGGTGAACTAGATAACCGCCGGGTAATTGCCCTGGCTGGTCCTGAAGTAAAAAACCCACGTTTGATCCGTACCGTATTAGGGGCTCAGACGTCTCAGCTGATCGGTGGCGAAACCAACGAAGGTGAACTAAGGATTGTTTCTGGCTCCGTGCTCCAAGGCAACGATTCTCATGGTGTGCATGGCTACTTAGGCCGTTACCACAATCAGGTTTCTGTGCTTAGGGAAGGACGTGAAAAAGAATTCCTTGGCTGGATCAAACCCGGTGCAACTCAGCATTCAGTGACCAGAGCTTATTTGGCACATCTGAATCCTAAAAGATTATTTAATATGACCACCACCACAAATGGTTCTGATCGTTCTATGGTGCCCATCGGTAACTATGAACGAGTCATGCCGTTGGATATTCTGCCAACATTGCTGTTGCGGGATATGATTTCTGGTGACACAGACGGCGCGCAGAGTTTGGGCTGTTTAGAGCTAGACGAAGAAGATTTGGCTCTGTGTACTTATGTTTGCCCCGGCAAATATAACTACGGTCCTATCTTGCGTGATTGTTTAGACAAGATTGAGAAGGAGGGTTAAGTCATGGGCTTAAAAGCGTATTTAGAGAAAATCGAACCCAATTTTGAACCGGGTGGAAAATATGAAACATGGTATGCCCTGTATGAAGCAGCGGCTACGATTTTTTATACCCCTGGCACAGTAAACAAGGCCGGCACCCATGTGAAAGACAGTATTGACCTTAAACGCATCATGATCATGGTGTGGATGGCAACCTTTCCAGCCATGTTTTACGGTATGTATAACATTGGTCAACAGGCCCACGGTGCGATCCTGAGTGGCGGCGCTACTCTGCCGGATATGTGGCAGGCAAACTTGTTTGCCGCTCTGGGCGGCCAGCTGGGCCTTGATAGCACTACCAGCTTAACCATGTTCCTATATGGCGCGTGTTTCTTTGTACCGATTTACGCTGTGACCTTTATAGTAGGTGGATTCTGGGAAGTATTATTTTCCACGGTACGTAAGCATGAAATAAATGAAGGTTTCTTTGTCACCTCTGTATTATTTGCTCTTACTTTGCCGGCAACGATCCCCCTTTGGCAAGTTGCCCTGGGCATTACCTTTGGTATTGTCGTGGCGAAAGAAATATTTGGTGGCACCGGACGTAACTTCCTCAACCCTGCCCTATCGGGTCGGGCATTTTTATACTTTGCCTATCCTGCGCAAATTTCAGGTGATGCAATATGGACCGCAGCAGATGGTTATTCTGGCGCAACCTGGCTTAGCCAGGCAGCGGCAGGTAATGTCTCTGACTGGAGTATAAATGCAGACTGGTGGGATGCCTTCTACGGCAATATCCAAGGCTCTATGGGTGAAGTATCTACCCTCGCCATATTGTTAGGGGGTTTGTTTATTATTTACCTGCGTATCGCCTCCTGGCGTATTGTGCTGGGAGTGCTGCTTGGTGGTGTGGTATTCAGTACCTTATTGAACCTGATAGGCAGTGATACCAACGCCATGTTTGCTATGCCCTGGTATTGGCATGTGGTGACCGGTGGTTTTGCCTTTGGCATGTTCTTTATGGCCACCGACCCGGTGTCAGCCGCGTTTACTAACGCCAGCAAGTGGGCCTATGGTTTCCTGATTGGTCTTATGTGTGTATTAATTCGGGTACTTAACCCAGCCTTCCCAGAAGGCATGATGTTGGCCATTTTGTTTGCCAACTTATGGGCACCCTTGTTCGACTACTTTGTCGCCCAGAGCAATATTAAGCGGAGGATTGCCCGTGTCGGCTAGAAAAGAAACCTTAGGAAGGACCGTCGGTATTGTTGTTGCCGTCTGTCTGGTGTGTTCGATTATTGTGTCTACTGCTGCAGTCGGCCTTCGTTCACTGCAACAGGCTAACGCATTACTCGATAAACAAACCAATATTCTTGAGGCGGCCGGACTGCTGCAAGACGCTGCAGGCGATATTTCCGGTACGTATGAGAAATTGGTGGAAGAAAAGTTTGTTAACCTCGCTAGTGGCCAGTATGTGGAAAAAGACTTTGGTTACGATATGTATGGTAAAGCGGCCCGTGATCCAAAGCTAAGCATCAAACCTTCACCGGATACAGCAGGCATATTACGTCGTGCCAATGTTGCTAGCGTCTACCTGATAAAAGATCAGAGCGGCAGTGTGTCGCGCATCGTTCTTCCGGTCCATGGCAGTGGTTTATGGAATTTGATGTACGGCATGTTAGCCATCGACAATGACGGTAATACGGTGCGTGAGCTGGTGTATTACGATCAAAAAGAAACCCCAGGACTGGGCGGTGAAATTCAAAATCCCCAGTGGAAGGCGCTGTGGAATGGCAAGAAGTTGTTTAAAGATGGCGACGTGGCGATTAAGGTGAAAAAGGGTGCGGCTGCAGACAACCTTTACGCTGTTGACGCTTTGTCTGGCGCGACCTTGACCAGTAATGGTGTGCAAAACACTCTGGATTATTGGTTGGGTGAGAACGGCTTTGGCCCTTACCTTAAAAAACAACCCTGGAAATCGTGAGAGACTTGAACAATGACTGATACTAAAGAAATGAAAAAGGTATTGTTTGGGCCGATCCTGGACAACAACCCCATTGCACTGCAAATTCTGGGCGTATGCTCAGCGTTGGCCGTGACCACAAAACTAGAAACTGCCTTGGTTATGTCATTAGCATTGACCGCAGTAACGGCTTTTTCTAACCTATTTATCTCGTTGATACGCAATCAGATCCCATCAAGTGTGCGGATTATTGTGCAGATGACCATTATCGCCTCCCTGGTGATCGTGGTGGATCAGATCCTCAAAGCCTACTCCTACGAGATTTCTAAACAACTCTCGGTGTTTGTTGGCTTGATCATTACCAACTGTATTGTCATGGGCAGAGCAGAAGCCTATGCCATGAAAAGCCCACCTTTTTTAAGCTTTTTAGACGGCATTGGTAATGGCTTGGGCTACTCCTTCGTATTGATCGTAATTGGTACGGTGAAAGAGCTCTTTGGTTTTGGCACCATCCTGGGCTTTGAAATATTGCCTTTAATCCAAAATGGTGGCTGGTATCAAGGTAATGGCCTATTGATTTTACCGTTCAGCTCGTTCTTCTTAATTGGTGGTTTGATCTGGTTTATCCGAACCATCAAACCCGAACAAGTCGAGCCTAAGGAATAAGATTATGGAACATTATTTAAGTTTATTTATTCGCTCGATCTTTTTAGAAAATATGGCGCTGTTTTACTTCCTTGGCATGTGTACCTTTCTCGCTGTATCGAAAAAGGTCAAAACGGCTATGGGATTAGGTGTTGCGGTTATCGTGGTATTGGCAATTTCAGTACCCGTTAACCAATTGGTCTATGCCAACATTCTGGCACCAGGGGCGCTTGAATGGGCCGGATTCCCAGATTCTGATTTGAGCTTCCTGCAGTTTTTGACCTTTATCGGCGTCATTGCGGCGCTAGTGCAAATTCTGGAGATGGCTTTGGATAAGTATTTCCCAGTTTTGTACAATGCCCTGGGGATTTTCCTGCCTTTGATCACAGTTAACTGTGCAATCTTTGGTGGGGTCGCCTTCGCTGTGCAGCGGGACTATTCTTTCACCGAAAGTATCTTCTACGGTGCAGGCAGTGGTGTGGGTTGGGCAATAGCCATTACCTTGCTTGCTGCGGTGCGTGAAAAGCTCAAGTATGCCGACATGCCTGAAGGCATGCGTGGTTTAGCTTCCGTATTTATGATTGCTGGATTAATGGCACTGGGCTTCCAGTCATTCTCCGGCGTATCAATTTAATCAAGACCAGTTAGGAGTGTTTTCAATGTTAGACATATATCTAGGTGTGGGTATGTTTATCGCCATAGTACTGGCCTTAGTGTTCATTATTATGTTTGCCAAATCAAAGCTAGTGCCGGAAGGCGAAGTAACCATTTCAATCAATGGCGATCCTGATAAGGCGATCACCGCCCAGCCTGGCGACAAGCTACTCGGTGCTCTGGCAAATTCGGGAATTTTTGTGTCATCAGCCTGTGGTGGCGGTGGTTCATGTGGTCAGTGCCGGGTAAACATCAAATCCGGTGGCGGCGAAATTTTGCCTACTGAGCTGGATCATGTAAGCAAGCGCGAAGCTAAAGAAGGTTGCCGTTTGTCTTGCCAGGTTGCCGTAAAACAAGACATGGATATTCAGTTGCCAGAAGAAGTCTTTGGTATTAAAAAATGGGATTGCGCGGTTATCTCTAATGATAACAAAGCCACCTTTATCAAAGAACTTAAGCTACAAGTACCTGATGGCGAAAGTGTCCCCTTTCGCGCCGGCGGTTATATCCAAATTGAGGCGCCGTCTCATCATATTCAGTATCAAGACTTTGATATTCCTGATGAGTACAAGCCTGATTGGGAGCGTTTTGGATTCTTCAAAATTGAGTCTAAGGTGGAAGACGAAACCATTCGTGCCTACTCCATGGCCAATTACCCGGAAGAAGCAGGCATTATTTTGCTAAACGTGCGTATCGCTACGCCGCCGCCAAATAACCTAACCTTGCCTGCCGGCAAAATGTCCTCCTATATTTGGAGCCTCAAAGAAGGTGATAAAGCAACCATCTCCGGCCCATTTGGCGAGTTTTTTGCCAAAGAGAGCGAAGCGGAAATGATCTTTGTTGGTGGAGGTGCAGGTATGGCGCCAATGCGTTCACATATCTTCGACCAACTTCGTCGTCTGAAAACCGAACGTAAGATTAGCTTCTGGTATGGTGCCCGTTCATCACGTGAAATGTTCTACGTAGAAGATTTTGATATGCTGCAAAAAGAAAACGACAACTTTGAGTGGCACGTTGCCTTGTCTGATCCTCAGCCCGAAGATAAGTGGGAAGGCATGACCGGCTTTATCCATCAGGTCTTGTTGCAAAACTACTTGAAAGATCACCCTGCTCCGGAAGACTGTGAGTTCTATATGTGTGGTCCACCGATGATGAACGCAGCCGTTATCAATATGCTCAAGGAAATGGGCGTAGAAGATGAGAATATCATGCTGGATGATTTCGGCGGCTAACTGACAAACAAACACAAGTATTTTGGCTCAATAACGATGTTATTGGCCAACGTTTGTTGTTAAAAGGAGCTTCGGCTCCTTTTCTATTTCTGCGAGCTAACCATATTGTGATCAAACCAATACAGCATTTTTTACTTCTTAGCACTGCGCTTCTTGTCTTGGGTGCATGTACCCCAGCGCCACCAGCAGATGTCCATCTTAGTGGCCCTACCATGGGCACAAGCTACAATGTGAAGTATGTGGGGAGCGAAGGTATAAAGCCGGAACGATTACAGGCAGAAATTGATAGCTTGTTAGTGGATATCAACCAATTGATGTCCACCTATATCAGCGACTCTGAATTGTCCCGTTTTAACCAGCATCGCCAAACAGACAATTTTCCCTTGTCCAGGGAAACATTAAAAGTGCTGCTTGAAGCGAAACGTTTAGGGGACCTCAGTGAAGGTATGTTGGATGTGACCCTCGGCCCGGTTATCAACTTATGGGGTTTTGGTCCACAGAGTCGTCCTGAAAAAATCCCCTCTGAAGCAGACATTCAAAAAGCGAAATCAATAACGGGACTGGACAAGCTTATGTTGGGAGATACATGGGCACGTAAACAGGAGCCCAAGCTGTATGTGGACTTATCTACCATTGCCAAAGGATACGGGGTGGATCGCGTTGCCGAGCTACTTGAAAAGCATCAACTGGAAAACTACCTGGTAGAAATTGGCGGCGAAATGCGCGTTTCTGGTAACAAATCATCGGGCCTGGCCTGGCGCATCGCTGTGGAGAAACCCCTGAACAGCCAAAGGGCGGTACAACGAGTTATCTCTATTGGCAACAATGCCATTGCCACCTCCGGTGACTATCGTATTTATTATGAAGAACAAGGGGTCCGCTATTCCCACCTGATCAATCCCCTGACGGCCAAACCCATTACCCATAATCTGGTATCGGTAACCGTGGTCCACCCCTCGTCAATGACCGCTGATGGCCTGGCGACCGCCTTAAATGTCATGGGTAAGGACAAGGCAGTCTTAGTAGCCAAGAAAAACAAGCTTGCCGTGCTTTTGATTACCCGGGAAAATGATGAGTATATTGAGTATACTAGCCCCG
Source organism: Paraglaciecola sp. (assembly GCA_047618055.1). Taxonomy (GTDB): domain Bacteria; phylum Pseudomonadota; class Gammaproteobacteria; order Enterobacterales; family Alteromonadaceae; genus Paraglaciecola. Next base: position 23,193 of record JBLHIW010000013.1, read on the forward strand.
AGTTTAGCCTATTTATTATAGATCCAGAGAAGGAGTAGTTTTGAGCACCTTTATATTCGCCTTTGTATTTTTTCTATTAGTGGCCGTTGCTATGTCACTTGGATTCATCTTGCAGCGAAAAGCCATTGCCGGCAGTTGTGGAGGCCTCGGTGCCTTAGGTATAGACAAAGCCTGCGATTGCCCAGAGCCCTGCGACCGCAAAAAAGCCCGTCAGGAACGAGAAGCTGCCCGTCAGAAAAGGCTCAAAGAGTGGCAAAAAAATCAAATCATGTAAGTGCCCTTAGTCGCCCCCTGGATCAACGCAGCTATCCGGGGTTGCCATAACTGACCAGTAGCAACATCAACAGACCCACAATGGCGACCATGATAGTCGTGTCGAGAATACCCATGGTATGGTCGTTTTCCAATAATGAAGCCAATGTATGGAAGGTGGGAAATAGAAATATCAAGAGTAATATATTTGGCACGGAAAACAAAATAGGCAAATCGGGATGGCCCGGATTAACAAATTGTTGATACCAGGCGATGGCAATAAAGGTAAAGGGTACGATCAAAAACAGTAGTTGTGCAATACCGCCAAAGGCGTTCGCCAGGGCGATGCCATACTCCTTTTTACGATGGGAGGTCCACAAGATAACGTATTCACTCATGCCCGCAAAACCCGCGAGGATCATTGCCGCGACAATACCGCTGAGCCCCATATCTTCTATGGCCAGCGACGCAAATCGGGCTACCCTCTCACCGCCCAAAAATGCCCCCAAAATACCGAGTATCAACAGCCATATTATCCGTGGCATACTGCTTTTTTCGACATTTTTAAAAACCATTTGTTGCCGGCGAAGCATCTCCTTATCGCTTAAGTTCAGGGTTGTTTTAACTTCTTCCTCCTCTTTGCCAAAATCCTTTATCAGCTTATAGAGATACACAGCAAAAATAGTCAGTAGTAACAGCGCGATAACGAGCAGATCAATTGCCGCAAATGCGTCCTTTGGATGAACCTTTGCGGAAAAAATTAACATCACCAGCCCCATCACTAATCCCAGGGCACCACCAGCAATCAGTACCTGGGTACCCGCTTCAGTAATGGGTTTTGGCATCAAATATTTACCCTGGACGTCCTTGGGCAAAAAATAAGAATAAACACTAAAAACCAAAGCATTATTGTAAATGGTTACCATGGCTACAATGAAGGCGGTTAGGGGACTCACCGGGACAAGAAAGGCGATGACCACACATTCAGGCAAGGTTGAAAGGATCTCTGCCAGCGTTCCGGCCACGTAGTGCGTCCATCCCATTCGCCTCGCAAAGCGCTCTATGGCTATCACTAAGGTTTGACAAGCGACCTGAATAATAATCAGACCCACTGCCAGAGATACCAGAGCATCCAGGTAGGGAGGTAGGGTTATGGGAGCTAATTCAAGGAGAAATAATACTAGCCACAAAGCGTAGCCAATGACCATCCGTCTTACCCATGGCGGGGTTTGATACTTGTGAAGTCTGCCAGGTAAACCCAAATGCAAGATTGACAATCTATCAGAGTCGATCCCCGCCTTAAGCAAGTGCTTGTGAAGCTCAGGTGGTGCGCAGGGCAGCCCCGCTGTCACTTCCGGCCTGACATCCTCAGGGCGCTCAGATTGTGAACCTGTTGTACTGGTTTTCATTATCCTATCTCTATAAATATACTCACAATGTGCTTCACGGCTAAGGTCCAGGGCCTGTTCTCTGGCCGCCTGGCGGCTTTGGGTATCCAAAGGATAAAATCACATTAAAGCATCAAGACAATCCTGATCATTATTGAGTCGCCACCCAAAAACTATATCTCAGCCCAGTGTATTCGAATTGCGGCAAATCAAGATTTGAACATTGAAATGGATTGTTAAGGCCCGATAGCCTATTGATGCACCGCAGTGATAACTTCTGTTAGATACTCGGGTTCAAATTCTTAATTGGACAGTAATGACTCATCAGAGCCATATAGTCGACCACCGCAATGGGGCACCGGATTCACTTTTATATCTTGCAGAGGCGGGAAGACGCAATGAACAAGTGGGTAAGTTAAGTCGACTTTACCCCTAATATTCGTTCAATTAGAAATTTACGGGGTGAAGTGTCAGGTTTATTTACATATTTCAATGCTGTTTTGCAGAGGGTATTATCGGTCAATAAAAGGGGGGGTTATGGCCAAAAAACCGGTGTTTTGTCGGTAAACATAGCAAATTTATAAAAAATATAGAGATTAGATGTTGATTAAACAATATAGATAATCCGCTATTTTAAAGACTTACCAGCCTGTCTAGGACTTTTACTTGCTGAGACAATATTACTTTTTAAGAATTTAACGCTATTTACTATCGGAAGACTGAACAAATGATAAGCGGTAATTATTATACCCACGCCAACAGCTTGCCCCTTAAAATGTGTCAGGTTTTTTTACACCTAACGAATAGTGAGGGCCCTTACCTTTGTAAAGTGGTTTGTCCCTGGTTACGGTATGGGCACATTAGCTATCGCCCATCACTGTCAATGTTGTTGCCAAGATGGCCTGCAAGTGCCGCCCTGCACGCCCTGTAGCGTAAGGAATGCTGAGTCCTGTGCAACACTTAATCGCCACCATCTCCTTCAATATTATTCTTTTTTTCATGTATCCGTTTTGTGTAAAGCTGATATTTACGTGATTAATAGCTGCATTGTAAATATTGCTGTCAGCTTTTTTTACAAATCTTTTACAACTTAGGAAATTAAAGAGTGCTTTTTTACAAATTAAGCTACGATTGAATATTAAGTTACTGAAATTATTGCATATTATAAAGGTGGCCCGATAATTGCGACAGAATCTGTAAATAAAAAAGTGAGGTTTCACTTTTGAGTCACCATTCTCAATTTCGGGCGTGGGTAAAAGGAATATCAAATGAAGTTTAAATTATCAAAAATGACTATGGCTACTTTGTTTGCCGGACTTATGTCTACTGGTTCTGCAAATGCCTCCCTCAATGCCCTCGCGGCGGCCGACCCAGTGCCGACCGCCGACCCCGTGACGGCCGCCGTCCCCGTGACAACAGCCGCCCCCGTGACGACAGCCGCCCCCGTGACGACAGCCGCCCCCGTGACGACAGCCGCCCCCGTGATGGCCGCTGTCCCCAGGATGGCCGCCGTCCCAGTGACGACCGCCAAGCGCGAGCCCGTGACGGCCGCCGATATTGGCCTCGACTTCGCGCCGCGTCTGCTCCACGTCGACGCCCCAACACTCGCGGCCCGCAACGCGGTCAACGCGTTGGGCCTCGACATCACCGAGCACGCCAGCAACAGCTTCGTCGAGGTGGTGGCGTACTCCTCGCAGGACATCAACGTGCTGCGCGACGCCGGGTTCACATGGGATGTCGCGATCGCTGACCTTATCTTGCACGAGTCACAGCGCGCCGCTGCCGATGCCGCGTTCGCCGAGGCTGTCGCAATCAGCAACCTGCCGTCCGGTCGCGTCGGCTACCGCAACCTCGTTGACTTTGGCACCGACATCGACGCACTCGTTGCAAGAAACGGCGACATCGCCAAGAAGATCTCGATCGGCAAATCACTCGAGGGCCGTGACCTGACCGGTATCGAGATCGGCCGTGACGTCAACGCCGCCGAGGACGGCCGCCCGGTGTTCTTGATGTTCGGCGTCCACCACGCCCGTGAGTGGCCCTCGGCTGAGATGCCGATGGAGTTCGCCATCGACCTTGTCGACAGCTACGGCAAAGACACCGACGACGGTAAGCGCATCACCGACCTGCTCGACCGCAGCCGTGTCATCGTCGTGCCGGTCAGCAACCCTGACGGCTACAAGGTATCCC
>JBLHIW010000014.1:0-24298 GCA_047618055.1 Paraglaciecola sp.
ATTCCTTAAGCTGAATTTCCCCCTGCTCTTCACCGTCTTTGAATTGCTGTAAGCGAACTAATTGATAATTGAGCTCAGGTGAGAACCAGGCGGAGGTGTGCCGGCTTGAATTTTTTCTCAGCATATTGACTTTGATCCCTTCCAGCTTGCCATAAGGTAAGTCCAATTGCTCCTTACCCACCACTTCCATGACATATTCCCTAAGTTGACCTCTGTTATTGACCACCTTATAGCTGAATTTAGTCTCGCCCTGGGCAAGTTTAAATTGTAAATCAAGACGATAAAGTTGGTTGTCTAGCTCACCTTGCCAGGCAACGGGATTCTCATCATTAATTTGAATTATTTGCTGGTGTTGATCAAATAACACCTCTGTTTTTTTATCAGAGCCGGTGCCTGTTCGTGCATATTGGTATTTGTAAGGTAAAAGTTGTTGTTCAGAAAATGAAAAAAAGCTTGTTTCGCTACGTTTATCAGACAGGAAAAATAAGGATATCCTGGACTCATAATTGAGACGGTATTTGTCCCTACCCAATGAATGTAGGGCCAAGGTGGCCTGTCCCAAATCTTTGCCGTAACGAAATGCCGTATATTTGGCTTCGAACTCAGGTAAAGTGTTGGCCTGAGCACCAAAAGCGAAAATTGCCACACTTAATAGTACCAGCCAACTTAGCTTAATCCGCGGCGTAGCCCGAGTCTGTAAGAATTTCACCATCTAAATACGCCTTGTTATGTTTCATGACCAAGCGATCCTGACAAAACCAATTGACCACTACAGGGTACATTTTTCGCTCCTGTTCCTGCACCCTCAATGCCAGTTCAGTCGCATTTTGCTGGGCAAATACCGGCACCTTGGATTGCAGCACGACGGGGCCATCGTCCAAATCAGGGGTAACAAAGTGCACTGATGCACCGTGTTCAGTGTCACCCTCGTCGATCGCCCTTTGGTGGGTATGTAAACCCTTGTACTTTGGCAACAAAGAAGGATGAATGTTCAACATGCGTCCCTGATAATGTGTTACAAAAGGCGTGCTTAGAATACGCATAAACCCGGCCAACACAATAAGGTCGGGGCTAAACTCATCAATTGCCTGGCACATCTTCTGGTCAAAGGCTTCACGACTAGCAAAGGCTTTGTGGTCAATAAAAATGGCTGGTATCCCAGCATCCTTCGCCCTTTGCAGGCCGAAGGCATCAGCCTGATTAGCAATGACCGCGCTAATTTTACCGGCAATTTTACCTTGCTCTATTTGATCAATCAGCGCTTGTAAATTAGAGCCATTGCCGGATATTAATACCACGATAGATTTTGTCTTTAGGCTGCTAAGCACTTAGCGGATCTCAACTTGTGCTTCATCACCACTGCGGTTTTCCACATGCCCGATTTGCCAGGCTGTTTCGCCTAATTCATTGAGCATGTCAATCGCCTGCTGCGCCACATCGGCTGGCAGCGCTATCATCAGGCCAACTCCGCAGTTAAAGGTGCGATACATTTCGTGGGTTGTGACGTTGCCATTTTCTTGCAGCCAGTTAAAGATCGCCGGCCAAGCCCAGCTGCCACCGTCTATCACCGCTTTGGTATCAGCAGGTAATACCCGAGGAATGTTTTCCCAAAAACCGCCACCGGTAATATGAGAAATAGCATTGACCTGAATTTTCTCTAAGAGGGCCAGTACTGACTTAACGTATATTCGCGTGGGCTCGAGTAAATAGTCTCCGAGGGTTTTACCTGCAAACGCCTGGGCAGGATCGCTGTTGGATACTTCCAATATTTTACGTACCAGAGAATAACCGTTTGAATGGGGCCCAGAAGAGGCCAGGGCGATCAATACATCACCATCACCTACTCGGCTGCCGTCGATCACGTCTTCTGCTTCTACCACGCCGACGCAAAATCCCGCCACGTCGTAATCGCTGCCATGGTACATGCCCGGCATTTCGGCGGTTTCACCACCAATTAAGGCACAACCAGATAACTCACAGCCCTTACCAATACCGGTTACGACTTCGGTCGCCGTATCAATATCCAACTTGCCGGTGGCATAGTAGTCAAGGAAAAACAGTGGCTCTGCACCTTGTACGATAAGATCGTTGACACACATGGCAACTAAATCAATGCCAATGCCCTGATGCTTTCCTAAGTCCATCGCCAGGCGTAGTTTGGTACCGACCCCATCAGTACCGGATACCAGAAGTGGATTACGGTATTTTGTCGGCAACGCACATAAGGCACCGAAGCCCCCCAAACCACCTTTTACTTCAGGTCTATGGGTTTTTTTACTGACAGACTTAATTCGTTCAACCAGTTGATTGCCCGCATCTATATCTACCCCAGCATCTTTGTAACTCAAGGACGGTTTATTATCGCTCACGTACTAACCTCGGTGACTGCAAAAAAAGAGCGCAGATTTTAGCAGTTCGCTAAACGAAAAGGTACTGATAATCATGTGATCGTATTACATCAAACAAAAGATGAAATTTGTCGGTAAATAAAAGACAATATCAACCTATCTTTGTGCAAGTGGATTTTAATCATATATGAACATTAACGACCGTTTGCTGTTGGCCTGTTTTTTTTGCCTGGCATTAATCGCTTTTCACGCGCCAGCCGCCCTCATTGATGATTTGTATGATGCAAAAATTGAAGTGCTGGATCAAAGCCAGGCAAATTATAAAAAAGCACTCAGACGGGCATTACAGCAGGTATTAATTAAGGTCAGTGGCAATCGGGCCTTGCTCGACAGTGCGCAGATCACTCGAAACCTTTCACAGGCAGCGGATTATTTACGTGCTTACCGTTATGAAACACTGGATGGGCGGTTATATTTGTTGATTAATTTTTCGCCACAACGCATTGAAAAAATGATCCGTATAGCGGGATTTCCGGTCTGGGATAAGCGTCGACCCGACAGTATTATTTGGCTGGCAATGGAAGAGCCGCAAAGTGGGCAAAGAAGGATCATGTCCAGAGAAACGGATATGCCGTTATTTGCAGCCCTTGACGTCAGTGCTTCTTTGCGGGGAATCGAGATCATTGAACCCCTGTGGGATCTAAATGACCGAGAGCAACTTGGTTTGTATGACATATGGGGCGGTTTTACCCAACACATCAATCAGGCGAGTCAGCGTTATGATGTTCAGGCGGTGTTGTCGGCGCGACTTTTTCAGGGGAACGTTGCAAACAACGAAGTGTCACGTACCTGGCAGGCAGATTGGACCCTTAGTCATAATGGACAGCTTCTGTCAGGGAAGATAGCAGGACCCGAGCAAGAGTTGTTGATATCGGATTTGGTCAATATTTTGGCCGACAAACTGGCGGCTGAATATGCCATTGATTTGACTGATCAGGATCCGAATGAGGCGAAAACCGAAATTAGCATTATGAATGTTGCCTCACTGGGAAGTTACGTGCAGGTGTTAAGGTTCTTAAACAGTTTAAGTGTGGTGGCAAACGCCGCATTAATTGTGCAACAGGGTGAAAAAGCGACATTTGGACTCAATCTTCTGGGCAATGAACAAGATTTAGTTCGGGCATTAAGCTTGGACAATAAGATCAAGCCGCTAGTGGATGAATTTGGCCAACCAAGCCAGCAACTGGCTTATATCTGGAGCCTCGATGAGTAAACAACTATCCCTCGCCGTGAACCTGAGGGACACCGAAACCTTTGATAGTTTTGTAATGGGTGACAATAGCCAACTGGTCAGTCATTTACATTCACTGATAGAGCCATTGGCCGAGGTCAATAAACAAGGCTGGTTGACATTTATCAGCGCCGAATCGGGGGTGGGCAAAAGCCATTTATTATACGCCCTGTGCCAACACGCCCAACAACACGGTGTGAGTAGTGTCTATCTAAATTGTCATGATATAGAGGCATTGTCCGTGGAAATGTTAGAGAGCCTGGAGCACTGTCAACTGATCTGTTTGGATGATATTGACGGGCTTAATGGTTCTAATAGCTGGCAGGTAGCGGTGTTTGACCTGATTAACCGGGTGCAAGAGCAGGGCACAGCGAAATTGGTTATAACGGCTAATACCCAGGCCACACATCTTAGCTTTAAGCTGGCGGACCTGGTATCAAGACTTAGTTGGGGCCTGAGTTTCAAGTTATACGGACTCAATGATGAACAGCGTTGTGATGCCCTGTTAAATCGTGCGAGCCAACGGGGCCTGAAAATGCCGATTAACGTCGCCAATTATCTGGTCAATCATTGGCAGCGGGATATGCCTGCACTGATGAATACCCTGGATAAATTAGATGAGTTATCCCTGCAACAGCAGCGAAAATTGACCATCCCTTTTGTTAAAGCTTCTTTAGGGCTTTAGGGTATGCATTATTCTCAATCACGCTTATTTGATGTTTGGTCTATCAGGCCCATGATGATAGCGTTGCCAGTAATCTGAGGGATCTGAAGGCTTATTTTTACCCTTTTTAGCCTCGCTGCCCGGTGCCGCAGAGGGACTTAAATCAATATTGCTAAACCAATCCAGGCCCGGAGTCATCAGCAGTGGAGTGGGCAGGGTAGCCTGGATAGCGGCTACATCCAGCTCAGGCAATATGCGTTCAACCACCTGTTTTACCCGCCCTTGAATACGTGGCAGACTGATCCTGTCCCGTTGCCCCCAGGTAACCAATAACTCATCATTGTTATCGGTGCTTATTACCGCCACGTCTGAGCTCGCCCCTAGTCTGTAGGCCATCATAAATCGCTCAAATAAGGTGGCGTAGTCTTCTCGGATCGTTGAATAACTGTAATAGGCTGGGGCTGAGTCAGGCTCAAAATACAGAGTGACTTGCTGTGCGTTAGATGTTTTTTGCTCGTCGCTGGCATTTTGTCCTGCAAAGCTAACGTTGGCCAGCTCACGCATTTCATCGGAGCTAAGGGGAAAGCGGGTACTGAAATCGCTGGACGAAGCCGGTACGTCATTGGCATAGGACAGAGGGCTCGTATTCTTATCGATGTATGCCCAACTGCCGGGGGGGAAAAAATCATTAGCGTGTCCCAATTCATGATACATCAGCCAGGAGGCGCTTGCTTCAAGGGCACTAAACGCTCTGGTCATGCGTTCGGAGGCAGGGTAGTCACTGCGGCGAATATAATAATCGTTATTCTTTACGTAGCGCCAGGGGATAGTAAAGGCCAATTCATCACCGAAGCCAAGCCGATAATCACTCTGGTCGTTCAGGGTATCCCGCTCCCCGGGGCTGAGCCAAAAATTCGCAGCGTCCAGGTAGATTGCCCCTGTTGCGGTCCAATAAAAAGAAGGACGTACGTCGTAGGAAATAACAATAGCGGTGGTGGCACGCAACAGTTGTAGCATGTCATCTGCTACCGCAGATTGTTGTAGAAACTGTTTGAATCGATCTCCCATCCACGGATGGGAGACCACTAAACGCTCCAGTACCTGTTCAACTTCAGGAGATGCGTGTTCGTGGCCAAGCAAGGGCAGGGAGTTGAAGGAGCAGCTATTGCTAATGTGGTTGTTATACACACAATCAACTAGTCGCTCGGCATAAGGACCGTTTACTCGATAAGCAAACACATCGGTACTGACTACCTGTCCGGAAAATTTAGGGAAGTAGCCCTCACTATTTATCTCGGTGTTTTTTATCAGAATATAACTGTTATCACTGCTGCTGGAGCCGTCCTCATAGTTAATCTGTGCTTGAAACTCAAGTAGGGTGTCATGGGCAACATTTGGCGCGTCAAAAAATAAATATTGCTCATCTTTTTCAAGGTTAAGGGCATCACTGCCTGCGATCTGTTGCCACACAACGGAGCTAATGGCTTTACCTCGGCTGCTGGCACTACTGTCTACCCGTAAGGAAACTCTTCCCTGTTCAACTGCAACATGATCCAGGCGAATATTGGCGTAGTCGACATTATCTTCGAGTACCGTAAAAGACACGCTTTGCTGAATATTTTGACCGCTGCTGGTAAGGGCAAGCAGCGCAAAGCTGTAATCACCAGAAGAACGTAAATCAAATCCGATAATTTGTGTATGACTGGCCAATAAATCAAGCTTGGGTCCGGCAGTTTGTTGCCAATTAACCTGGCTTAAACTGCCATTCCCAGTTGCTGCCACGACAATACTTACCGATTGACCGACGGCAAGTTCGTCAGGGTAATACAGATTAAAGCCAATGCCGGTGGTTTTGGCTGTGACCGGGGGTAAGTTAGGGCCCCCAGTGGAGGCAGGCGTAAAAGCGCTAGTGCTTAACGTTGATGATTCGCCGCCGCAACTCGTCAGTAACAAGCCACTGATCCCAATCAGTGCTGATGGGATCAAGTGAGCGATTAGCTGACACAGCCGTTTCACTTCTGTTTGCCTTCAAAGGCTTCCTTTTCGGCTAATAATTCATCTTTAAGTTTGCCTATGCCCAGGCCTAACTCTCTGCCTCTGTGACGGGCGTAATAACTGCATCCGATAAATAAGCCACAGCATAATAAAATTTCAATAAAAGCATACCAGCGTTCGCCATCGACCACGTAGACGGCAGTAAGACCGTGTAACAGATAATACATGACAATAAAATTTGTCCAGGCATAGGTGTAGGGCTTGCCTTGCAGCAGTCCTTTTAAGGGCAATAAAATAGGCAATATCCATAACAACAGGGTAAAGACTGTGGATGTGTTTTTATCAATGGTTAACAGAAAATGCCAGATCAACAGCCAGGCAATAAGGCCAAAATAACTGCTTAGCGCCAGGCGCTGGTAAAAAGTTGTATTACAGGTCATAGATACCTCATTCGTGATCACAGGGAAATTAATTAAGTTTCATAGCCAGCTCGGCTAGACGTTGTCCCTGGGCAACGCACAAGGCGTTTTCCTCAAGACTCAACCTAGCGCCGGATTCATCACTGGCGTGATGGCTTGCACCGTAGGGACTGCCGCCGGTTGAGGTGCTGTGCAGTTCCGGCAAGGTATAGGGTAGGCCACACAGGATCATGCCATGATGAAGCAGTGGGATCATCATGGTCAATAAGGTGGACTCTTGGCCTCCATGTAAACTGCCGGTCGAGGTAAATACACTTGCTGGTTTATTAACCAAGGAGCCACATAGCCATTCTTTACTGGTGCTGTCTAAAAAATATTTAAGGGCCGCGGCCATATTACCAAAACGGGTCGGGCTGCCCAAGGCTAATCCGCTGCACAGGGCTAAGTCGTTTTTGTTGACAAAGGGATCACCGTGATCCGGCACCGGGGCCTGACTATGCTGAAGATTGTTAGACACCTCGGGCACGGTTCGCAACATCGCTTCCAGGCCGGTTTTTTCAATCCCCTGGGCTATCTTGTTCGCCATGTTTTTAGTCGCGCCGTTGTGGCTATAATAGAGCACCAACACGGGGCCAACAGGGCTGTCAGTCATAAAATACTCATTACGTTTTGTGGCGGACGGCCAATAACGGCTTTTTCGCCATGCACGACTATGGGCCGTTCAATTAATTTGGGGCTGCGGTGCATGGCGTTTATCAGATCCGTTTCAGACAGGGCAGGATCGGCCAGATTTTGCTGCTTAAACGCTTCTTCACCCTTGCGCATCAACTGCCTGGCTGAATCGAAACCCAGCAATGACAGGATCCGGGTAAGTTGTTCGACGCTGGGCGGGGTTTTCAAATACTCGATAATGTCTGGCTGCAAGCCTTGCTGCGCCAATATTTCTAGCGTTTGTCGGCTTTTTGAACACCGCGGGTTGTGAAAAATTTGCATTTTAGACATAAATTTATTTTCTACTGAGTTTTCGCTGATAATCCGATATTCTAACCGTATAGTGAGTTTGGTAAAAGACTAAAGGATATACCAAAGACGTGTTAAAAAAATTATTTATAGTTGTTGCCTGTATTGCCGCCCTATCCCTTGGGATGGCTGTGAACCTGGCTAATCGAGTGGATTTTACGACTTTAGAAGGGGAAGGTCATCGTTGGAAAGATTTACAGGGTAAATGGGTGGTGGTCAATTATTTCGCGGAATGGTGCGCCCCTTGTTTACGGGAAATTCCCGAGTTAAATCAGTTTTATCGAGAGAACCGCGATAAATTAGCCATGTTTGCGGTTAGTTTTGATCCCTTAAGTCATAAACAGCTGGTGGATTTACAAGATCAATATGACATTCAATTTCCAGTTATCGCCAGTATTGCTGCGCCAATGCCAATGGCCTCACCGAAAAACTTACCGGTCACCTTTTTGATCCACCCAGACGGAAGCGTGGCCAAACAACTGTTTGGGGAACAGAGCGCGGCCTCTTTGTCTGCTTCCCTGGGCAGGCTACAGGGTTTGTAGACGTTCCTGAGCCGTTCTTAGTTGCTCAATCCGGGCGCGGATACGCTGTTTTTCCAACTGTCTTTCACTGGCGAAATTATAGGCATTTTGTAGTTCATCAATCGCTCTGGGGTAAGCGGCTGATAGAGCATAAACTTCCGCTTTGCTCTGGTGCATTTCGAGTTTTTGCTGGTTTTCACCATAGGCATCGGATAACAGTTGATACGCTAAACGATTAGTGGGGTTGACCAGTAGATAGTCTTTAAGAATATTCGTTGCTTCAGTAAATTGTTTGTTTTTAATTTTGGCATTGGCCAAATTGAGTGAAAGGACCCGATTATGGGGCGTGTGCGCGGCTTGTTCGGTCAAGCTATCTATGGCCTGCTGGTAATGACCGGTCGCCAGAGCAATATCGGTAAAGGTATCCAAAAAAAACAAATTATCCGGTGAGCGGGTCAGCAATTTTGTGATCAGTGCCTGGGCTTTGTCATATTGTTCATCCGCCAGATAAGATAAAGCCAAACCATATTCAGCCGCAACTTTAAGGACATAATTTTGTTTATCTAACTGTGCGTTGAAATACTCAATGTTTCTTTTTCCGTTGGCGTAATATCGAGCCTGAATACGTGCTTTGGCTAAATGAAAGTTGAGGCTTTCCCCTATTGCCCTTGGCGCATACATGGCCGCCCGGGTCCTGGCATCGGCTATGCGTGACTCGGGTAAGGGGTGGGTCATAAGAAAGGGCGTTAAATTAGATTTCAGCCGATATTTTTCGGTCAGGGTGCTAAAAAAAGAGCTGGCTCCGCTGGGATCAAAACCGGCTTGTGCCAGAATACCAATGCCCACCCGGTCTGCTTCTTTCTCATTGGATCGGGTATAGTTTATCGAGGCTTGCTGAGCGGCGGCCGTGCTAGCACTGATGGCGGCTATGCCCGCTTCTGGGTTGGCCATTGCCAGCAGTATGCCACCCAGTGCAGACGCTAATTGTAAGGGCGAGGATTTTTGCCTAGCCTCTATGCTCCGGGCAATATGTCGTTGGGTCACGTGACTTACTTCATGGGCTAATACTGAGGCCAGCTCGCTTTCATTTTTGGCATTAAAAATTAAGCCCGAGTGCACGCCCACATGGCCACCAAAAAACGCGAAGGCGTTAATGTCTGGACTGTTTATCAGGAAAAACTTAAAGGGAAATTTTACGTTATCCGCTTGAGCAACCAGACGGTTGCCCAGATCCTGAATATATTCTTCCAGCAGAGGGTCATTTATAATCGGTGCCTGCCCACGTAGCTGGCGCATGAGTGCGTCCCCAAGCACAATTTCCTTGTCCAGACTAATTGCCCCGGAGGCGACGACGCCAATTTCTGGCAGATCATTTTTTTTATTTGCGGCACTCACTCTTAACCCCAGACTGGTGATTAAGAGTGCCGAAAGTACAATATTACTGATGGAAAACGGTCTTAACATGAATAACTTCTAATAAGGTTAGTGGGTATTAAGAGGACTCATAAGTTGTAGCTTCGAACCTACAACTGTAGTTAAGTTCCTATGTTTTTTGCGCCATGCCTATTATTAAGTTGCTAGTTAGCAGTAGCAAGCCTGCCGTTGATAGTCTAAGTAGGAGCACATAATACGTATAAGTCCCGCTTTAAGTGCAAAACCCATTGTTCAAGCGAGGGCTTAGGGTGTTTTAATCCTAAAGCTCTCAGCATTGCCATCATGGACATAACAGTAACAAATTAACCCACATAAAGGGTTAATCTTTAATAATTGACTCATGGGATAGGCTTGGCAGAGCGTAAACGGCAGTCGTGAAAACCTCACTACAATAGCATATATTGTCTAGCCATCGATAATTGGCCCGCCGCTTAGGTGATATTCCTGCTCAGGATTATGACGGGCCATATCGCCCCAGTTAAGCCTTTTATGAGGGTAAATCCCCCGAAGGGAACAAAATGTGTTTTTCAATTGAGGCTCCCAACAACGTCAGTAAATTTAGTTACAAAAAGGCATACCCTTCCTATTGCTCTCACTATATGATCCCACGGGTATTGTGCCTAAAGGCTATTTTACAATACAAGAAAAAACCATTGATGTGGTGCTATACCCAAAGCCATTGGAGTGGCAGCCTGGCGGCAAAGGCATTCAGCCCCATGAGCTTAGACGTTATAAGTGATTGGGGTGAGTAAGCGTCGCCAACAACGGCGCAGCCTTAAGGGCGATGGGTATAAAAGTACTATCTGCTCATTTTTAAATGTTTGATTTTTGGGGTTGTGTAAGTGCAAATATTTTCTAAGGTTCATAGATGTTAACCATATTTCAACGTTGGTATAACCGAAAGTTTTCGGATCCAGACTCGGTAATGTTGTTGCTAATGTTACTGATCATATCCCTGTTGCTGGTGTTTTGGGGGGGCATTTTAATGCCGGTGTTGGTGGCCGCTGTTATCGCCTATCTGCTTGATTGGCCGGTCAGTAAGCTATGTACTCTGGGTATTGCCAGAACGTACACCACCGGATTGGTCGTCATCGGTTTTATCGGCATATCCATCCTCACTTTTGTCGGTTTGGTGCCGGTTATCACCCAACAGAGTATTAATCTTATTCGTGAAACACCGCAAATTTGGGCGGAGGGTCAGCTATGGTTGTTACGTTTGCCTGAGTTGTACCCAGATTTTGTACAAACTGCCCACATCCAAAATATGCTGGCAGGGGTAAACGATAAGGTGGTGTTACTCGGTGAGCAATTGCTGTCGGCTTCGTTTAGTTCTCTTGGGGATTTTGGGGCTCTGTTGATTTATTGTATTTTGGTGCCACTAATGGTGTTTTTTATGGTGAAGGATAAGGAATTATTATTGCTAAACCTCTCTACCCTGCTACCCACAGAGCGTCGTTTGATAAAACAAGTTGGCTCTGAAATGAATTCACAGATCGCTAATTATATTCGGGGCAAAGTGATTGAAATCATCATTGTGGGCATGGTTTCAACGATTACGTTTGCGTTTATGGACCTACGTTACGCCTTATTACTGGGCGTGCTGGTTGGATTTTCGGTATTGATACCCTATATTGGCGCGGCAGTGGTCACCATTCCAGTGGCCATCGTTGCGCTATTTCAATGGGGTATCACACCTCAATTTTGGTACCTGATGGTGGCCTACGGTATTATTCAGGCCCTGGACGGCAATATTCTGGTGCCGGTGTTATTTTCCGAGGCGGTCAGCTTGCATCCTGTTTACATCATTATAGCGGTATTGTTTTTTGGCGGACTGTGGGGGTTTTGGGGGGTGTTTTTTGCTATCCCCCTGGCAACATTAGTCAAAGCGGTCGCCAGCGCCTGGGACAGTCCTAAGGCTTTGCCTGCAACAGAATAAGTTAAGACGGTAGGCGGCAGAACGCCGCCTCAATTACTATAAACTGCGCAGAAAATCTAAGACTACGATATGATGATCCTTGGTCTTAAACTTATCAAATACCTTGGTGATGACCCCATGTTGGTCAATCAGAAAGCTGATTCGATGAATGCCGTCATATTCTTTGCCCATAAACTTTTTCGGTCCCCATACACCAAATTCATCCGCTAAGGCATGATCTTCGTCGGATAATAAGCTGAAGGTTAAGCTGTGTTTTTCAATAAATTTAGGCAGACGTTTTACGGCATCGGGACTGACCCCCAACACTTGTGTATTATGGCCTTGCAACTCAGCCAGGCTATCTCTTAAGCCCTGGGCCTGGGTTGTACAACCTGGTGTCATCGCTTTAGGGTAAAAATAGATAAGTAAATTTTTGCCCTTGAAATCCTGCAAACTTACGTTTTGTCCTGCCTGGTCTGGCAGCACAAAATCCGGGGCCTTATCGCCAGCTTTAAGCCTGTTCATGGTTGTTCTCCTGGAATGGTGTTTTTAAATTTCATCGTTCATTCGTGTGTTAGGGCTTAATAAACGGCCTAGTGATTTTGCTTTATTGAACCCTCAAGGTTCAGTTCATCCAGTAAGGCTTGAAATTTCTGATCAATATCTTCGATACTTACCGCATGGGGCATACTTACCACCATCTTACATTTCATTAATTCACTTTCAAATTCTGCCTGCTCAAATGTCTTTAGACGAAAAGCGCTAACAGAGATGTGCTGCTGAGAGAAAAATTGGGTGATTTTCTTGACGACACCAATGATACTCACACCGCAAATACTGACATCTGCCAAGGTTTCCAAATGTTGCTTACTGTGCTTCTTGGTGCGCTTCATCATGGACAGTAGGTTATTTTTTTGACAGGTCACCGGTATCGCCAATTCGGCCTGAATAATCGCACTTTGACTGCCTTCAATGATCATGGTTAACGAAAAGTCTTGCCCGTAGACGGCCTGACGACTATCCAAAATATTACAGCCTGCCTCGCACACCGTATCTGCCAGGGCACTTAACATGCCAAATTCATTGGCGCCTAGAATGGTAATAATCAGTTGTTGCGTCATTTTTGCCCGTATTTGCACTGAATCAATGCTCTACGATACCCGAAAACCCTAGTGCTTATCCAGTTTCAAATTTGCTTTTGTAAATGCTGCATTCAATACTTGTTTTTAAGGGCTTTGCTCTTTACCATAAGGCGCTATTTTTTTGGGGAGCAGGCATGTTTACTGGTAGTTTTGTGGCGTTAGTGACGCCGATGGATGAAGTAGGCCAAATCGATTACCCGTCACTGAAAAAACTGGTTGAATTTCATATTGAAAACGGCACTCATGGTTTAGTTGCCGTGGGGACAACTGGCGAATCAGCCACCTTACCTTTTGCAGAGCATATAGAGGTAGTCAGGCGCATCGTTGGGTTTTGTGCGGGCAAAATTCCGGTGATCGCCGGCAGTGGTGCTAATTCCACCGCTGAAGCGATTTTGCTCAGCCAAACAATGGCAGAGACGGGTATTGACGGTTTTTTGAGTGTGGTGCCGTACTATAATAAGCCACAGCAGAAAGGGATGCTTGCCCATTTTAACGCTATCGCCGATGCCACTGATTTGCCCCTTATCTTATATAATGTGCCGGGTCGAACAGTAGCTGATATGCTTCCTGAGACGGTTGCTAAGTTAGCTTTACACCCAAAAATCGTAGGTTTAAAAGATGCGACGGGTGATATTGCACGTTTGAAACACACCCAGAGCTTAGTCAGCGATGATTTTATTATGCTCAGTGGCGACGATGTGAGCAGTTGTGAGTTTCTAGCTGCAGGGGGCCACGGTGTGATTTCCGTCTCCGCTAATATTGTACCCAGGCAAATGGCCCAGATGTGTGAGGCCGCTCGGGCCGGGGACCATGCTAAGGCAAAAGAAATAGATCAACAGATTAATGAACTTCATACGGCTTTGTTTATCGAACCTAATCCGGTTATTCCTAAGTGGGCACTGTATAAAATGGGTCTGATTGACTCTGCCTTTTTGCGTTTACCCCTGGTTGAGTCGGAAATTGAGAGCCAAATTTTTATCGAACAAGTCATGCGCAATTCAGGCGTATTATCTTAAGGAGATAGCATGACATTTAAATTTTCTGTTGGCGGGGCACTTGTTGTTGCCGTATTAACAGCCTGTAGTTCATTAGAAGAGCGACAAATTGCCAGTGGCAGTTTTGATTATTTAAAAGAGCAACCGGGGCAAGAGATACTGTTGCCCGATGATGTGGATACGCCGAACTTTAGCGATAGCTATAAACTTCCGAGTTTGGGTGAAAATGCGCCAAGAAATATTCTGGGTGAAAAACTGATTGTGTTGTCTCCGGCCTTGGTTTTGCCTTTGGTAACTGGCTCCCATGTTGAAGAAGGGTCAAAAGAAGCGACCGTTTGGTTTGATCAGGTCGACGACAGTCAAGCCCTAGACACCACTATCTGGAATTCATTGATTAGCTTTTTGGAGGAGCAGGGCATAGGCGTTGATCTGTTTGATAAAGATCAGCAGCGCTTAGTGTCGGACTGGATGATAATAGAGCAGGAACAAGACAGCAACTGGTATAGCTGGACCGAAACACAACGCAGCATAGGCCAGCGTTTTGAGTTTAACCTTCAAACCAAGCCCCATGGGAGAACCGCTGCTTTAAAAGTCAAACTGCTCGACTATAAAGAAACCCTAAACGACCAGCTAACAGGTATTGAAACAGCCAATGCCAGACGCAATGAAGTAGAAATACTGAATAAAGTCATTGGTCATTACGAATATCAAATTAGAGTGAATAACGCCAAACTTATTCGTCAGATTCGCGAGGGACTGGCTATGGAGCTTGGCGTTGATGAGGATGGCGATGCTGCATTTGTGGTGGATGCACAATACAATGTGGCGTGGCCTCGTTTGTTGCTGGTTTTACGTAAGCTTGGTTTTGACGTAAAAGATTATGATAAGTCTAACGGCTTACTGTTTGTTAAGTACAATGGTTCGGAAGCGGGTTGGTGGAGCAATTTATGGTCCGAAGACCAAGATGCCTTGCCTTTGGATACGGATGAATACCGTTTCAAAATTGGTACCTTAGGCAGTAAAACCTCGGTGACTGTGCTGGACAACGAAAGCAAAGCGTTTCCGCTGGATAAGCTCAGTGAGATTTTCCCAACCTTTTCTCGCATTATGTCATCAGACAATCTGGATATTTAAGACAACGATTGATGTTGATACAAAAGAGGGGCCGAAATCACTCAGCCCCTGCCTATCTCACCCTAACTTCATAGACACTAAGAGACTAAGATATCATGAAACTGGCTGATAAAGTCCTCTCTATAAACAACGACTTGCCAATTCGAACCGCCCTGCCAGTACACAGTGGCAAAGTGCGTTCGGTCTACTGGCTAACTGACGCAGATAGCCGTCGATTGATCACCGAAAAGGGCTATTCGGTGCCAATAGATACCCCTCTGGCCATCATGGTGATCAGCGACCGTATTTCAGCCTTCGATTGTATCTGGCACGGTGAAGAAGGGCTGCAAGGGGTGCCTGGCAAAGGGGCGGCCTTGAATGCCATATCGAATCACTGGTTTAGCCTGTTTAAGCAAAAAGGCTTAGCCGATAGTCATATTCTGGATATACCTCATCCCTTTGTGTGGATAGTACAAAAAGCCAAACCGGTCATGATAGAAGCCATTTGTCGTCAATACATTACCGGCTCTATGTGGCGGGCTTATGACAAAGGTGAGCGGGAGTTTTGTGGAATAAAACTACCAGAGGGCTTAACTCAGGACAGTAAATTGCCTGGCTTATTAATGACGCCTTCCACAAAGGGGGTTCTGCGGGGAGTGTCAGGGGTGCCGGAAGCGGACGATGTGAATATTACCCGGGCCAATATAGAAGATAACTACCAGGCCTTTAATTTTCAAGCACCACAAGATATAACTCATTACGAACGTTTGCTCAGTGAAGGCTTTGCAGTAATAAGCGCTGCGCTGGCGGATATTGGGCAGATTTTTGTCGATACTAAATTCGAATTTGGCTATGTAAAAGACCTCAACGGCAATGACAAACTCATATATATGGATGAAGTGGGCACACCCGACTCATCTCGGGTATGGGACGCACAACAGTACCGCGAGGGCAAGGTAGTTGAAAACTCTAAAGAAAGTTTTCGCCAACGCCTGCTGACTACATTCCCAGATCCGGATATCCTGCTCAATAAAGACCGCATGGCCGAGCGCGAAGCGCTAGCCACACATAATGCCTTGCCGGTCGAAGTATTGATGCAGTTATCAAAAACCTATACCGAGTTAGCCGAGAAAATCACCGGTCAGCCTATCCAACTAAGCGATAATCCAAAGGCGGATATCATTGACATTTTGCGTAAGGAGTATGACCTGATCGAAAGTGTATGAATTGAATCAAATCAATCCAATCCAATGGGAGATATCATTGATTCAATGACTCAGGTGGCTTTTTAATGGCACACACACGGCCAGCGTTAATCATCACTATCAGCCTGACTCACTGTTTACGTTCACCCAATCTAGCTACATGCAGGGCCGGTAAGCGCAAAGCTTGAACCCATGACCGCTTGATCTTAGCAGCTAAATACCACTGACTGGATCCTAGTGAAAAATCTATCGCCGCCCGGTGAATAGGGGATCCCAATGGGACTCAAAGGTGTGTTTTAAAGCAACTTGGCTACATATAGTTTAAGCTGCGTATCTGGGCGCGATGATAGGCGCGGTAGTAAAGCCTTCAGTGCAGGAAAATAATAAATAATTATGTCCGTTTCATACTTTTATACTCTGATTAAAATTCACAAACTGCCACTCATCATCGCCATCCTATTAATGGTATTTGAAAGTATCGCCAGCTTAAGTGTTCCGTGGTTGGCGGGGCGTTTTTCTGAATCGATTTTACAGGGCGAAACCATTTATGATCTTAGTTATCTGCAAATCGCCTTTATTTGGCTATTTTTGTTTGTTCTGCAGGCGTTTTTGCGGTTTGCATCGAGTTATCGGATCAGCTTTGTTGGTGCTCAAATGCTGACTCATTTTAGTTGTCGCTTGTATGATCATATTCAGTTACTGCCCTTAAAGTATTTCGACAATAATAGAAAAGGTGAAATTTTAGCGTTACTAAGTAACGACGTGGCGATCTTGAGTTATTTTTTTTCCGGGGTGATCATCAGTTTAATCCCCGCTTGTTTTATCGTCCTAGGCACGTTGATCATGATGTTTAATATCAGCACAGTTATCACCTTAATGATCATGCTGATGGTGCCGGCATTTTTCATTATTTTGAAAGTGCTTGGCCGAAGCATCAAACCCCTCACCGAAAATCTGGTGCAACAACAAGCCAATTCTGTGGCGTTGGCTAGTGAGGCTTTTGGGGTCATTAAATTGGTAAAATCCTTCGCCCGGGAAAACCTTGAGTCAGATAAATTCAAACATAATGCCCATGAAATCCAGGCGCTGCGAAAACGCCAGTTAAAAATCCAATCACTTCTGTCACCACTGATCCAAATGCTGGTTTCAACCGGTGTTCTGGTAGTTGTCGTGACCAGCGCAGTACATTACCAGTCGGGTGAGCTAAGTATACCTGATCTGATCACCTTGTTTATGTACGGTATGTTATTTGCCAGACCCATGAGTAGTCTGGCAAGTTTATACGGTCAAGTGCAGCAAGCGCTAGGGGCTTCGAGCAGAATAAATAAGGTCTTTGCATTGTCCCCGGAGCCGATTGATTCTTCTGCGGTAGAGGTCATCAACGTACAGGGACAGATCACCTTTGATCACGTGAGTTTTGCCTACGAAGGGAATAAACCCCTGCTGAACAAACTAAGTTTAGAGATTGCACCGAAAGAAACGATAGTGATCTTAGGGCCCAATGGCATTGGAAAAACCACGCTACTGCATTTGCTGATGCGCTTTGTTGACCCTACATCCGGCAAAGTATGCTTAGATGGGGCGAAACTCAATAGCCTGAATTTATCCTCGCTGCGTAAGAACATCGGCTTTGTGTCCCAGGATATTGCTTTGTGCAATGGCACTATTTTGGACAACATATCCTACGGTTACCCCCAAGCGAGTGCGGCGGAAATAGAAGATGCGGCCATTAAAGCTGGAGCGGCACACTTTATTAATGCACTTGAGCAGGGATATCATACCTATGTTGGTGAAAATGGCGTGCTGTTATCGGGGGGACAACGACAAAGGATATCCTTAGCACGGGCTTTGTTAGCCAAACCATCGATACTACTGCTCGACGAGCCAACCTCCATGATAGACAAAGAAGGTAAGGCTGAATTTCACGAGAAACTACGATCCTTATTTATCGATCAAACAGTACTGATTGTCACCCATGATAAAGCTATTACTCGTTTAGCAGACCGGGCGTTTATTATGGAAAACGGAAAGTTGTTTGAATATACTGAGCAAAGGTAAACGGACATCCCTTAATTGGATTTTGAAAAGGAAAATTTACTATGACTAAATCAACATACAAATTGGCTGACAATGTGCTTTTTCAAAAAGTGCAGGATGAAACCGTTATTCTTGAACCTAAAACGGGCGAATATTTCACCCTCGATGGGGTAGGCACCTTTATGATTGAAAAATTGCAATCAGGTTGTACCCTTAGTGACACAGCCCAGGCGGTTAGCGATAGTTACGACACCAACGGTGCAGACATTGCCGCTGATCTAAGTAAGTTAGTGGGGGAGATGCAGCAAAAAGGGCTGATGATTGAAGTTTAAGCAGGCTTTTACCACGTTGAGCAATTTGTCCTTTGCCCAACTGTGGTTGCTCGGCGAGATCTGGTTAGTGTTTTTAAAATGGGATCTGTTGGTGTCTTTGTTTCATTATCGATATTGGCAACTCACATTCGATAAAACCACAGCCCTTATGGAAAATAAAGCCAATTTTCCCCAGGTGTTGGCCATCATAAGGCTAAGTGAAAAAGTGGGACGAAATCATCTTCGCAAGATGAATTGCCTGCGTCGTTGCCTGTGTCAGAAACAGCTGCTTGAGAGAAGACATTATCCCTGTGAGCTGCATATCGGGGTTCAAATTACCGATGATAAGCTCAAGGCACACTCATGGTTAAGTTATAATGACGTGCTGATCAACGACTCTGCAGAAATAGTCAGCCAATATACCGAATTAGAGCAATCGGCTAACACTAGCATCCTTTTCGCCCTTAGAGGCTAAGCCATATCCCGCCTGGATCCTCACCACCGAGTACAAAACTGCTAAAAAAACATTCACCACCGAGAACACAGAGGCTTCGCACACCGAGAAAAGGCCATTAAGTGGTTAAAAAGCGGTAAGTAACACTCACCGCCACCGAGTGCAAAAGCGTTAAAAAAAATATTCACCACCGAGAACACAGAGATGCTCCGCATTACACCGAGAAAAGACTATTAAGCAACGTAATCAGTTAGTCGTTTTTCCCCTGTGCTCTCGGTGTCCTCTGTGGTTCAAATCTTTTTTTTGTTTTTAATAAGATAAAAGCCCCGGTGGTTCACAGCCAATGTGATTGAAACCATAGCTGGGTCAATATGGCGTAAAGCATATCCACGTTGAGACTGCCTTGTTTACTATCGACAATATTATCGAACGCTGCGAGCAATACCTTATTGTCAAGCAGGCCAAGATCTTGCAGACCGGTATGGGAAAGTAACTGGCGTAACTCGTCTTTATTGTTTCTGACTAAATTTGCAAAATGATGATCGAACACGGTTTTATGCTTGTTCCAACAGACTGATTTTGGGAGATGATTTTGCATGGTTTTTCTCAGTAACCATTTAGGATAAGCCCCTTGGATCAACATTTTTTCCGGGATGGCAAAACTAAACTCCATGATTTTTTGATCGAAGAAAGGGTGGCGAACATCCACCCCATACTCATCGGCCACCTTTTGATAGGAGCGCATGGAGTTATAGGTCGATGTAGTTTTTATGCCGTGATATCGGGCATGTTTAGCGGGACTAAAGTGCCGGGAATAGGGATTGTCCAGGGTCATTCGACAATCTAATTGCTGGGCAGCGGTGCCTAACCAGGGTGGCAAGTCGCCATTGCTGTGGGGGGTATTTCGGATCCAGGCAAGCAATTGCTGCAGCGCCGCGGACATTAAGGGGGAAACAAATACCGTATATAAGGAGCGGGCGACGGGTTGTTGCAAATCTCGGCTGGCCTTCACCACTTCGTTTATTACGCCCACCTCACCTTTATATAAGCGCGTTCGATACGTTGCACTGTGGCCCCAACAGGTTTCATCTCCCCCGTTACCGGTTAATAATACCTCGGCTCCGAGTGAACGTATCAGGCTTAATTCCTGATGATATTTGGGGGATAAGACGATCCCCGGGCTGTCATAATCGGTGGGATACAACTGACTAAATTGGATGGATTGATATTGATCCAGGTCGATAAAGTGGCTGTTTTTTAGGCTTAAAGTGCTGATCATGTCGTTTATATTGTCACGCTCATCACAACTTTGTGTGTGTTGATAAAGGTGTGACAAGGTGTGTAAGGTGGTGCTGTTTTTAGCGCAAATTTGCGCTGCCAGCGCAGTCACAGAGGTCGAGTCCATGCCGCCACTCATTTGTGAGAATACGGTCGCAGCGGGCGATGATAAACGGGCAGCCACACTGTCCTGCAATAAGCCCAAAAAATGCTGTTGGTAGTCATCGTCGTTTTGATAACGTATTGAACGTCCGGGTTCAATATCCCAAAATTTTTGCGTATTAATTCCTCCGTCGGCGCAAAACTCAAGACGATGCCCGGCGGGTAACAGTGGAATTTCATTAAACATCGAGACATCGGGATCTGGCCGGCCGCTTAACCATTGCAGTACAGCGGTTTTGTTAAGCGTCAGCTTAATATTTGGATGGCGGGATAAAATTTTTGCATCGCAGGCAACAAACAATGCACCGCCTAAGGGTAAATAATACAGTGAGCGGGCATTAAAGGTGTTGCGGGCCAGATGAAGTTGGGTTTTGTCGTCATCCCACAAGGCATAACAAAAATCCCCTTCGAGTTTTTTACAAAAATCAGCACCCCATTGTTGATAACAGTGGCGCAACACGCTCAAGTCGTCCAGATTTTCTGTGAGCAGGCTATCATGCTTAAAATGCCCTACCAGTGTGTCCTTATTATCCAGCCGCGCCACGGCGACCCCTTCCACCCTGGCGGTGTTATTTCCCCTTGTTGGGCTTGTGATTATTTGCTGTGCGGGCGCTTGTGAAGGGTTTTTTGTGTAGGTACAGAATAATACAAAGGTGTGCGCTGAGGACAGGCTGTAACATTGGGTGATGTTATAGCCTTCGAGCATAAGGGCCATTGTTCGCTCGTATTCCTGTTGCTCACTCAATCGTCCTACTATCGCAAAAATGCTATCCATAAACTCATTCTTAATATCGGGTAAAACCAGAGGAAAGGGCGAGAATTCAGTATATACCCTTTTTTAAACCAAAATTATCACCTTTTAACTCATTAAGCCCGGCATTGAACCCTATCTTTACAGGTGGTATTTATCTTCACTGGCGAAATAGACTTTTAGCTTTTTTAGCAGGGAATTGTTTACTCTATGTCTATATAGTAAACAATTTTATGTCAGTATATTTTACATTTATTGAAGTTAGCGCTATTTGTATAAATACAATAAGTTAATAAATTTGGCTTTTTTATTCATATCTATCATCAGCTGTGCTACCAGCCCGACTTAGGCCAGGGCCGCTTCAGGGGGGACTTTATCCGGTTTCACCCCATAATATTCACCGGAATAATAGTGATCGCCGTAATAACTCATTTTGTGTGGCTCTGCTACGGTTAACACCGCGCCAATCACATTGGCGTTTAATTTTTGTAAGCGTGTGACCGCTTCTTTTGTGACTTTAATTCTGGTGCTTTCCGCTTTTATGGCAAAAATAACCGCATCCACTTTATTGGCTACGATACACGAGTCGCTTACCGGCAGGGTCGGGGGGCCGTCTAAGATAATGTAATCAAACTGGCTTTTAAGTGTGGCGAACACCTTATCGAATTTTTGCGAAGACAATAACTCCAGGGGATTATGGGGCACGGTGCCACAGGTAATAATGCTAAATTTACCGTTGATGTCGGTCTTAAAACTGGTGTCCACAGCGCTAACCGAGCCCATCACCAGGTCGCTTAGGCCAAGTTTACTTTGAATGTTTAAATTCTTGGCGATACTGGGCTTACGCAAGTCCACTTCTAACAACAAGGTTTTACCCTGTTGACTAAAGGCTGAGGCTAAGTTTATGGCTAAGGTTGATTTACCTTCAGAGCCGGTTGACGAAGTGACCAGGATGGTTTTGGGTGGGGTGTCGATATTAGAAAATATCAGGCCGGTACGGATGGTATTGATGCTTTCCGCGAAGGGGGAGCGGGTGTCGTCTAAATATTGTTTTTCCGGAATAACGCTGCTTTTTTGTTTTTTCACTATGGGGGTAATACCCAGTGCCGCCAGGCCTAGTTTTTCTTCGATGGCATCGGGGGTTTTAAAGGTATTATCCAGGGCCTCCCGTAAAAAGGCCAATACCACGCCAAAAAACACACCAAACACACCCGCCAGCAGTATAATTAATTTGATGTTGGGTTTAAACGGGGCTTTTGGCACCGTGGCGCGGTCAATAATTTGCACGTTAGAGGCGGTGAATTCACTCTTTACATTGGCTTCCATTAAGCGCGACTGAAACGACTCATATACCCGGCGGTTGTTGTCCACCTCACGCTCTAGGCTTATTAAGGCAAAATTATCGCCCTGTAAAGATTGAATGCCGCGGGTGTTTTGGGTAATTAAGGCCTTAATGTTTTTCACCTGCACCTTCGCTAAGCGGTAGTTCTTTTCAATATTAAGCACCACTTTATTCACACCGGCTTTGAGTGTGTTTTGCGCGCTGTTTAATTCTGAGCGGGCGGCAATGATTTTCGGGTGTTTTGCGCCATAGCGCTCATCCAGCTCGTTGACCCGTTGTGACAATCTGGCTTCTTCTTTGACCATATCGTTGGTGGCTTTGTTTTGTAAAACGGGCCCAATAGAATACAAACTTCTTGCATTAGCGTTGACCCCTTGTACCGCTAAAAACTGCTCTTCGGCAGAGCTCAGTTGGGTTTTTGCCCGAATAAGTTCGCTATTTAGGGTTTGTAGCTGGGTATTGGCCATGCGTTGTTGTTGCTCGGTGTCAACCATGCCCTGCTGATTACGAAACTCACTGACTTTGTTTTCAGAGTCCCGTAATTGGGTTTTCAATAAGGCGTATTGCTCACTCAACCAGCTTTGGGTGTTTTTGACTTCACTTAGGCGCGACTCCAGGCCAAATTGAATGTACGCCTCCGACAAGGCATTAATAACGTCAGCGGCGTGTTGGGGGTCGTCGGCGGTATAACTAATATTAATAATTTGGCTTTGTTTACCGCCGCTGACTTCAATGTTGGCCTGAATACCTGTGGCCAGCATTAAGCGTATATCGGCGTCTGTGGTGGCGAGTTGTGGTGTCTTTTTTTCAGCATGACCTAACAAGGCGCCGAGCTCTTTTTTGATGTCGGCAACATAATCGCCGATACCCGATGTTTTAGCTGGCAGAATGGCCTGTTCAGTTTTGTATTTTTCAACTAAATTCAGTTTATCCACGACCGTTTGTGCAATGTTACGGGACTGAATGATTTCGTACTGGGTCTCGTAATACAGAAATACCAGGGCACTGGCAATATATTGCTCGTCGCGATCGGCGTTGGGCTGTTGGGGATCCGCCATTATTTTTGCCGTGGCCCGGTAAAGGGGGATAGCCGATGAGGCAATCAAGCCGCCAATGATTAACGCGCACAGGGTGATGGAAATAATGCCCCATTTAGCCCGTTTGATGGTTCGCCAGTATTGGGATAAGTCGATCACTTCTTCCTGCTCACCACTTTGTTGTGGCATGTGTCCCTGACCTGCTTGCGAATGTGTAGCAACTACCGTATTAATCATTTTACTTTCCTAAAAAAAACTTTCGCGAACGGTGATCACATCACCCGGCTTTACTGCATTATTGAGAGGCGCTGATGTCACATTACGTTTTGTATCCTCACCCGCTAAAGAAATGGTGCCTTTTGCCGCCCTTTCGGTAAACCCACCGGCCAGGGCGATGGCTTTTTCAATGGTGAGATCTTTTCGATAGGGGTAGCTGCCGGGTTTTCTCACTTCGCCACTAATGTAAAAGGGGCGGTATTCGGAAATACTGACGGTCACATTGGGCTTTTTTAAATACCCGTCTAACAACTTCTTGGTGAGTGTTTTTTCCAGCTCGGTGACGGTTAACCCTTTAATGTTTACCTGGCCCAATAGTGGCATAGAGATGGTGCCATTGGTGCCGACTTTTATTTTGCTGATACTCATGTCGGGCTCGTTGAATATCGTTACTGATATTTCATCATCAGAGGACAGTCGATAAGTGTTGTTGTCATCAGCGGCCGCTGCGGCAAAACTTAAGCCCAGGCTTATCAATAGGCTGCAAAGGATACTGCGTAGTTCCATGGTTATTACCTTGTTAATCTGTTTATCTTAATTGGAGTGCTGATTGTTATGTTGAGGAATTAGTTAAATTTGCTGCTTAAG
>JBLHIW010000015.1:0-24203 GCA_047618055.1 Paraglaciecola sp.
AACGCGACGGCAAACGCAGCTTTATTATCATCACCCACTATCAGCGCCTGCTCGATTATATTAAACCGGACTATGTGCATATTTTGGCCAATGGTAAAGTCGTCAAAAGTGGCGACGCATCCCTGGCCACAGATGTGGAAAAAGAAGGTTACGCTTTTCTGGGTCAGGATAACGCCGAGGAGACGAATGCATGAGTCAGTGGTTGCAGCAGGTCATAGACCGTGGTCAGGCCATTGATGACTGGCTTAGCCCGCTTCGGGCTCAGGCCCTGGAGGCACTGGGCAACACTAAATGGCCCAATCGTCGGGTGGAAAGCTGGAAATATACCTCACTAGCACCACTGGAACAGCTTGAATTAAGCCCTGGTAGCACAGCAGGCAAAGCCATCATTGAAGATATTGAGGGTCTGAATAGCCTGGATTTGCTGTTTGTAGATGGCAAATTACAAAGCGATATCAGCTTACTGTCTTTACCACAAGGGCTGCATATCAGCAGCTTGCTCGATGCGTCAGTTAAGGAACAAAACACGGCCAAAGCCTTGTTTGCCAAGATCAAACCTCAGCGACATCTTTTTGGCCTGGTCAACGATGCCCTGGCAGAAGATGGGCTGATTATCGATATTGATGCCAACAGCAAGATTGAACAGCCGATTCGGATTGTTAATATCAGTACCGATGGGCAAGAGTCTCATCATCGTGTGCTGGTGCGTTTAGGTAGCCATGCCAGTGCCACAGTGATTGAGCACGGACAAGGAGAACAGACCAGCCTTAGCACCGGCTTTGCCGAATATGAAGTTGGTGAACAGGCTTATCTTGAGCATTACCGACTGGCCATGCATACCCATCAGGCCATTCATATCGGCGGCTGCCATTTCAGCCTGCAGCAAAAAGCACAGCTTAACAGCACACTGATCGCCTATGGCAGTGAGTTGTCACGCATGGATGTAGATATCATGCATAACGGTGAGCATGCCAAGGCCAAATTTAACGCCATTTACCTGCTCGGCGAAGCAGAACACTTTGATTTGCATAGCACTATCGAACATGTGATGCCCAATGGCACGACAAAAGAAAATGCCCGAGGTATTGTGGGTGACAAAGCCAAGGCCGTTTTCAATGGCCGCATTCATATTCACCGCAACGCCCAGAAGACACTGGCGGAGCTGCATAACCGCAACCTGTTATTGTCCCGTCGCGGTCAGATAAATACTAAGCCTGAGTTGGAAATCTATGCCGACGATGTCCTGTGTGCTCACGGTGCCACCGTTGCCGAGACCGAGGAAGAGAGCCTGTATTACCTGCTTTCCCGCGGCATATCTCGATCCCAAGCGCTGGTCATGCTCAACTTCGGCTTTATTCAGGAGTTGGTGGATCAGATGCCTAATCAGCAGCTGGCGCAATGGCTCAAGCCCCAATTGCAATCACGCTTCGTGGAGATGGAAGTCAAATGAACACCAGCAACAGTGTACTGAATATGGATGAAATCCGAGGCCAGTTCCCTATTTTGCATCAGCAGATTGAGGGTAACCCTCTGGTATATCTCGATAATGCCGCCACCACCCAAAAACCTCTGGCGGTGATCCAAGCGATAAGCGATTTTTATACCCAGTGTAATGCCAATGTGCATCGCGGCGCCCATCATCTTTCCGATGAGGCCACCCGGCGCTACGAAAAAGCCCGAGATACCGTCGCCAACTTTATTCATGCCCGTGATCGCAAGGAAGTGATCTGGACCAGTGGCACCACTGAAGGTATCAATATTGTTGCCAATGGCATGGCCCAACGCCTCAAGAGTGGCGATGAGGTGCTGGTAACGGAAATGGAGCATCACGCTAACCTTGTCACCTGGCAGCAGGCTTGTGCGCGCAGCGGTGCAACCCTGAAAATTGCGCCCATCCATGATAACGGCACACTGGATACCGAAGCTTTTGCTGCATTGTTGTCACAGAAAACGAAAATGGTTGCCCTGCCCCATGTTTCTAATGCCCTGGGCACGGTAAATCCGGTAAAAGAGCTTACCGCCCTGAGTAAAGAAAAAGGCGCGTTAGTGCTCATTGACGGGGCACAGAGTATTGCCCATGGCAATGTGAATGTAAGCGATATTAACTGTGATTTTTACGTATTCTCCGGCCACAAGCTGTTTGGCCCTACCGGCATAGGTGTGCTTTGGGGCAAAGAAGCGGTACTTCAGGACTGGCCTGTATGGCAGACCGGCGGCGAAATGATTGCCAAGGTCACGTACCAAAGTGCCACCTGGGGCGAATTGCCTAACCGCCTTGAGGCTGGCACCCCCAATATTGCCGGTGCCATCGGTTTGGCCGCCGCCATAGACTGGTTTACCAGCCTAGACTTAAGCGCGGTGCAAGTTCATGAGCAGGCACTGATGGCCCGCGCCCTGCAACAGGCCCAGGCCTTTGAGGGCTTAACCATTATTGGCAATGCCCCCAATAAGTTAGGGGTGTTGAGTTTTATATTACAGGGCAGCCACCCCGCCGATATAGGCTTTCTTCTGGATCGTCAGGGCATTGCCATCCGTACGGGGGATCATTGTGCCCAACCACTGATGCGCCGCTTAGATTTACCGGGAACAGCCAGAGCTTCATTCTCGGTATATAACACTTTAGAAGAAGTGGACGCGTTGTTTACTGCCCTTAAAAAAGTCCAGAGTATGCTGGCGTGAGGATTATTTGATGAATGTAGAAAAATTTACTCCCGTAAATAGCCAAGGCGATGCCGTCACCCTGACAGAAGCTGCGATAAAGTATTTCGAAGGCAAGTTGGCACAGCACCCCGGCCATCTATTGCGCCTGTCGAGCAAAGTCAGCGGCTGCACCGGTTACTCCTATGTGCTGGACGTTGCCAAGCAACCGGAAGACGGGGATACGCGGATCGAGGCCAGTGATAAGCTCACCCTGACCATAGCCGCCAAAACCATGGATTTAGTCAGAAACACTGAAATTGACTATGTGAAAGAAGGCGTCAACGGAATAGTCAGGTTTAATAACCCCAATGCCGTCAATGAATGTGGTTGTGGTGAAAGCTTTAGTGTCAGCTAGATGTCATTACAAACCTGTACTTTATCCTAAAGAGGTTCAATAAATGCAGCAAAAAATGGTGGCTACTAAGCGCGAATGCAAGGCAAGGGGTGTGCCTAATGGCGATTTACAAGTGATCCCACAAGGCGAATTTGTCAATATCACCCAGGATCTTGGCGGCAACTACACAGTCACCTGGCGCGGCAATATGCTGCGTATTGATGGCACTGATGCCGATGCCATAGGCCGCAAGCCACAAAAACTGGACTTCCCCATCCTCAATGATGGTCTTATCCATGAGGATCAGGTACTACAAGCTCTGGAAACTATCTATGATCCTGAAATTCCCATTAGCGTGTTATCTCTGGGGCTGATCTACAACGTTTTCGTCAATCAGGATACACAAACCGTGCATATTGATATGACCCTGACTGCCCCCGCCTGTGGTATGGGACCTGTGCTGGTGGGCGATATCGAATACCGGGTAAATATGGTCCCCAATGTTAAAAAGGTTGCAGTAGAGCTGATATTTGATCCTCCCTGGTCCCGCGAGATGATGAGCGAAGAAGCTCAGCTCGAAGCCGGTGTTTTTTTCTAGCTAGATAACCTGAGAGCCCCTGATGAACCTACCAAGCAGTAAAGAAATTATTGAGGACATGGCCTTTTTTGATGACTGGGAGCAGCGCTATCAGTACATCATCGATTTGGGCAAAAGTATTCCACCTATTGATGAAAGTCTGAAAACTGACCAGAACCTGGTCAGAGGTTGCCAAAGCAGTGTGTGGCTAGTGAGCACTGAGCGGGACGGTAAATTACAGTTTCAGGCAGACAGTGACGCGGTGATTGTGAATGGCCTACTGGCCTTGGTGATGGCCGTTTTTAATCACAAGACCATGGCGCAGATCCTGAATTTTGATATCAAGGGCTATTTTAAAGAACTGGACCTTGAGCGCCACATCACCCCCACCCGTGGTAGCGGCCTGCATGCTATCGTCGCCAAAATTCAGGCCCTTGCTAAAACATCGGCGTGAACAGACAGGATTGATAAGTATTGGCAAGCCACCTTGGTTTAAACTGTATTGAGGAATTAACAGTAATACAGATACGGTTAGCTTTTTCCACCCGAGTTTAAAAGAGTATTAAATGAGAAATACCACCACAGAAATGGTCACAAGTGTTCATCACTGGAATGATTCGCTGTTTAGCTTTAAAACGACCCGTCTGCCCACATTCACCTTTGAAAACGGCCAGTTCGTGATGATAGGTCTTGAGGTCGATGGAAAACCTTTACTGCGCGCTTACAGCATTGCCAGTGCAAATTATGAAGATGAACTTGAATTTTTTAGTATAAAAGTTGCTGATGGTGCACTCACATCACGTTTGCAGCACATTCAGGTCGGCGAGCCACTTACACTGTCAACACGTCCTGCCGGGACCCTGGTAGCTGGCTACCTCAAGCCCGGAAAGCGCCTTTACTTGCTGGCGACCGGAACCGGGTTAGCACCGTTTATGAGCATTATTAAAGATCCAGACTTATACGAACAGTATGAAAAAATTATAGTGGTTCATGGCGTGCGTTATATTTCTGAGCTCGCTTATCAACACACCATCTGTGATGAACTACCAAACAATGAATATTTTGGTGATTGGGTCAAAGAAAAACTGATTTATTACCCCACAGTGACGCGAGAGGCGTTTCGTTCTGAATCTCATCAACAAAGAATTACTCACCTGCTAGCGAACGATACGTTAACACAAGAAATTGGCTTGCCCGCGCTTGATCCAAGTACCGATAGATTCATGCTGTGTGGTAATCAAGCCATGCTTGATGACACGATGGCAATTTTAAATAAACAAGGCTTTAAAAAGGCCACATCGCGAGTACAAGGCGATTATGTCATCGAACAAGCCTTCCTCGAAAAGTAGTCACAGGCAAATGATTAACCGACTTAATACACCAGATGTTAAGCACATTAAAGGGTTTAAAACGAATGACTAAACTGACCAAAATGGTGCCAGGTGAAAAACTACGGGATGCTGAAAAAATGGCGTTTATCCCTATAAAAGTGTTACCAACAGAAAAAGCAGCAAAGTTGAGTAAACCATCATGGCTAAAAATTCGCTTACCAAAGTCTACTGAACGTATTGATGCTATAAAACAAGCCATGCGTAAGCATGGCTTGCACTCGGTGTGTGAAGAGGCATCGTGTCCTAACCTTTCTGAGTGTTTTAACCACGGTACCGCCACCTTTATGATTTTAGGGGCTATTTGCACTCGTCGCTGCCCATTTTGTGATGTGGCCCATGGCCGACCTT
Organism: Paraglaciecola sp.; assembly: GCA_047618055.1. Taxonomy (GTDB): domain Bacteria; phylum Pseudomonadota; class Gammaproteobacteria; order Enterobacterales; family Alteromonadaceae; genus Paraglaciecola. The sequence goes on from JBLHIW010000015.1 coordinate 5,351, forward strand.
TAAAGCCTGATGCTGCTGAACCTGAAAAACTCGCGCTCACTATTAAAGACATGAAGTTAAACTATGTGGTTATCACCTCAGTAGACCGTGATGACTTACGGGATGGTGGAGCTCAACATTTTGCCGATTGTATTCGTGAAATCCGTAAGCATAATCCATATATCACCATTGAGGTTTTAGTGCCTGATTTTCGTGGCCGCATGGACCGCGCGCTAGAGATATTAATTGCAACGCCACCAGATGTTTTCAACCATAATCTTGAAACCGCACCACGTTTATATAGAGAAGCGCGCCCGGGTGCCAATTATAAATGGTCATTAGAATTACTGCGTCGCTTTAAAGAAGCACACCCCAAAGTGAAAACAAAGTCAGGCTTAATGCTGGGTTTAGGCGAAGAAATAAGTGAAATAGAAGACGTGCTGCGAGACTTACGGGAACATAATGTTGATATGCTAACAGTGGGTCAATACCTGCAACCCTCTGAACACCATTTACCGGTTAAACGCTATGTACCACCAGTCGAGTTTGACAAGCTAAAAGTCTTTGCTGATAAAATTGGTTTTGTACATACCGCATCCGGTCCTTTGGTTCGTTCAAGCTACCATGCGGATCAGCAAGCAGCAGGTAAAGAAGTAAAATAAGTTTTTGTCTCAAGAACCCTCTACAGCTTAGTACTGACTAGCATTGACCTGTAGAGACGATACTTATACCAAACACCACAAATAATTGCTCACTCAAAAAGCACCAGCCGTTTTTGGACAAGGCGTGGCTGCGCAGGCATGACATCCCCCTTCAATGTTGTAACGCAGCACTGGGTTTCTGCATAAGCTCCCTGCGGGCGGGTTTCAAATTCCCAACGACTGCATTATTTGTATTGGACATAGGAAAGCTATGCCTCAACACAAAGTGCCTTGTATTTGACGATTTGAATTCCCGCTGAACTCTGCATCTTGAGGTCACTTGGCTATATAAAAGCGCTTTGCCGGGCGTTTGCATCACCTTTTTATGGGACGCAAAAAAGTCACTTTTCTTATGCTGTACCTGTGTCAAACTATAACGGTGAATTGCCTTATCTAAGTTGTAAATGAAAGCTGTAGCATTATTCAAAGCACTACCCTTATTGTTGTTTGTGGCCCTTGCGACACCCATTGACAGCCTGGCCGCTAACGCCACCAGCCAACCAAAGGTTAAACAATCCTCTTCTGGTATTTGCCATGACTCAAGTAGTGGGTCATTCAAGAGGACGAAACATTATAAGCCCTTCGATACCCTGGCCCGTTGTATAGCGGCTGGCGGGCGCCTGCCCAAGACAAAAACCAAGCAGGTAGACAAGGCCACAGATGAAGCCATCGGGCAAGGCAGAGCCTTTGTTAGCCTTTACGATAGAGGCAATTGGCCCCATTGGTTAGACAAGGATAAAGACTGCCAGAACACCCGCCATGAAATACTGATCCAGACATCAAAAAAACCCGTTTCGTTTAAGTCAGCTAAACACTGTAATGTTCTGTTGGGTGAGTGGTATGACCCCTATTCCAGTGAGACCTTCACTGTGTCCAGAGACTTGGACCTTGATCATATCGTCCCCCTTAAGTTTGCCCATGGCCATGGTGGCAGTAATTGGAGCAGGAAACGAAAAGCCCTGTTTGCTAATGATAGGGATAACCTAATACTTGCTCAGGCCTCGTTAAATCGTCAGAAAGGGGCCAAAGGTATTGATGATTGGCTGCCCCCTAACCACCCCTACAGATGCGAGTATATAGGGCATTTTAACCAGATAATGAGCAAGTATGATCTGGCCTATATCCCGGCAGAACAGCGTATCGTCAATAAGCTCGTTAAGGCGTGTAAAAAGCTGCTTTAGTTGCGCTAAGTTAAGGCGGCAGGGCCGCGTTTTGCTATGGCTTCAATGGGCTCCGTCATTTTTCAGAGGTAGCCGAAGCGGGTGTTAAGATCCTATTTCATCACCTGAGCCTTTTACCCCCTACGACAACACCTCCACTGCTGGCCGCCCCACTACTGGCTATAGTCAAACCGTCAGCCTTGAGAATGCACATAAAGTCAGCATAGGGATCGTCAGCCAATGGCAGGGGAACCACAGGAACGTTGAGTTTATTGTGCTTGATTCGTTTGAAGTATTGCCTGACTGATAGCCTGACAAGCTAAAAAAGCAGCCAGGGATCAAGACGCTGAAATGATATATAAGGTGTATGCCATCATGGAAAACCTTCTTTTTTTAAATCAGAATATCAATAAGCCGGCTGCGTCGGTTAAAACTTTTGGCCCAGTTACTGAGTCTGCGATCATACTTTTTGGGGTAGCTACTGCTTATATGCCGTCTATTATGACCCACTCGTTTATCTATAATATACACACCACCCACACAAACAGTGGCTATGGCCTTATCAGATACAGCCTTTCTTGAGTTTCTATCCATAGATTACTCCCTTTATTCCCTTATTTAAGCCGATCCACTCTAACAAATTAAAAAAAACTTAGTATTCGTCAGCAAAGTCCCTTATTGAGAGTATAGCCAAGGTTGAAAAAAAGCCTGAAAATAATACTCATAGGAAGAATCGCTAGCATAAGCGGCAAGTTTAATAGTAATCGAGGAGTGAAAGGCAGACATGAAGTGATTGTCGCTGAACTGTCAGGGGACAATTAACGTGTATGGTTCTGAACATCATGCACTGTAAAATAGGAATAGCAAAAAGCAGTACTTTTTCAGTCAAAAAACGAGGGTGAAAGTGGGATGCTGAAAAAGTTCGCTACATCAACCTGTACGGTCAGTATTCCAGGGCGCTCTCTAAAATTTTTCCAATCCTAATGAACCTGCCGCACCATGCACGCCTCGGGCACTGCTTATCTTGCCTGAATCCTCGGTACCCTTTGCTCGGTAGTCGCTGGCTCGGGCGGTCGTTTTTCCCGAATGAAGATTAAATGAAGCCCGGGCGAAGTGTTCGGCCTCTGATAATCGCGTATCCACAGGCACCATTCCGGTACCGACCTCAGCTGAGACCACGTGCATTTCCTCTTTAAAACGCGCCACAAATCCGACCACGAGCCCCCATTTATAGTCATTGCCATTGGCAACACTGGCATGGTTTAGCCGTCTCCAGTGACTTACCTGCGCCTTAATTTGCCGGACAACAATCTCAATGAAATATTGGGTACTTTCAATATCACCCTTTATACCCGTTAAGATCACCTGAGCCCTTTTACCTGTCTCCCGATTGGCGGGTACCTTAAACATGAATACTCCATGAGCAGAGGCAATCCCATTGATAAGCGTACCGTCCGGCCCAGACATAGTGTGTTGGTAATGATCCTGGGTGACGGTCAGTACATCCCCTTGGTGAATATCAGTTTGGGATAACTGGTACTTTTGCATCAATGTGATCGCTTTGGATAGAGCACTGCTGGCTTCGTGAGGGTTAGCACTCTCGCTCAAGGCCATCAGTTTTTTGATTTTTTCTTTAATTTTGTCCATGTCATTTCTAATTCACTTAGGTTTTGTCTGCCACGGCCTGATGTTTTTGGATACCTTATTTAACGTTTTTGCAGGCTGCGCACACGGCATCAATCAGTGGGCTTTGCTGGGCCATTGTTAACCCATATATGGCTGACTTCAATGTTATTTTACTGTGGGTTATATTTAACACATATAGCCATTCACGTTGAGAATGGCTAGGGCCATTGAGGGACAATAAACCCTGCTCTGGGTGATAATCCCGTATTCGGTCATTATGCACGTAAGGTAAATGGGGAGCTAGGCAAGGCCTAAATCGAAACCAGGGCTGATAGACAGGAAAGATCGATCAAGGGAGAGGGTCCATTGCTGATCCGTTTTTACGTCTCACTCCGAACAGTCACTTCTCCCAATACCAGTCGTGTGTCCCCTATTTGGAAAGCGCAACACTAAATTTTTTTGGCGCCCAGCGCCGCCACTCTATTGTTCACAACCACAAAGCAAGACTCAGTCGCTGATCCACCGAAATGCGCCTTTGCTATTGCTCATTTCCAGCAACTTACGACCACCGTCCTGTTCAACCACGTGCAAACTGAACGGTGTTGCTGTGACGGCCGAGGTTCCGCCACAAAAGGCTGGCCAAACCATGTCTCGAACAGAAGTAATTCCTCTTTCCCAGTCAATAGCTACATTGCGACTGCCGCTGGGTGTCCAATTAAGGGATTTCGTCTGTAAGCTGACCGTGCCGGCGCATTTAATTCGCGATTTCGTCGCCCCTGTGGGTGTGTCTGGGTTTTTGGCAGAATCCCATATTTGAAGTTCCCAATCTGCATTTCCGCCTTGACTAATTCGCATTGTCCCACTCTTAGCTTTGACACCCATGGTTATGGGGCCAGCTGCCTCTTGCCAGGTACTAAGCCTGTAACTGCCCGGGAGAAGCTGAGTGAACGTTAACGGTGGTAGATCGGACGGTGACTTCGTGAAGTACCACAAGAACACACCCGCTATAACTGAGGCCGCTATTCCGGCGACCCATCCAAGGACAGATTTCATTTTGGGATTCTCCTCAAATGCCATTACGGTTGACTTTTAAGTATAGGGGGACATGTGGCTTTTTCCTTCCTTTGGGACGATTTTTGGATTGACTATCCAGATAAGGAACACGAGTCCTTTCTTTTGGACTGGCCTACACCTTACAAACCCGCTGACGTTAAAGAATCGCGTGGAGAAAATGAGCCACTATTTATGGAGTAATAGACGGCTTGTTGTTTAAATTCGTCGAGATATTTTTTATCTCATAACACTTTTTACCTGACTTCGATTTCCAAGTAAAAAATGTTGAGCGTTTTAGTCAATGTGTTGCGTCGAACGCTTGTACTCACACACCATTTCCGCCGTTTGCTGGTCCTGATATAATTGACTGCTTCAGATCCAAAATTGACATTTCATCGGCTCTGACCACGCAGGTTTTTTATGCCTAATTCAGTTCGAACTGGAATATAACGACGGGAATTGTGTTATCCAAACTTCTTTTCATGATGTTTTAAAGTTAATTCTACCCGTTCCAATGCTGTCATGATCATCGCCGCAATGGATGACGATTGGTTTTTAATAAACAATGTTGACGAATGAGCCGCACATAACACTTCAGCACCGCTCCACTGCTCCGCTAGATCCGCGACCCAAAGCCGAAAATCATCTGCTGCCCCTGCGTGTCGTTCCAAAGTCCTGGAAAGTGTCATATGAAAGGACACTTCTGGACTTTTTAAAACACCGAGTAAACCGGGTAATTTTAGGAACATTAAGGTGTCGTCAACGTGAATGGTTTTTGAGCTTTTATGGTAAGCCAGCACTGATGAGAAATGTAGCAGCTCGTTTTTTGAAATAAAATCGACCCCGCGGGGCACTGAAAATTCGAAATCTTCTGAAAACAAAGTGGCAAACTCATTTGAATTTGTTAGCTCCGATTGCCATGGCAGAGTGGGAAATTTATCAACATGGCGCTGTGTTCCGTAGAGTAGGGCGTTTGGATAGTCCTCATGTGCTTGTTCAACATGCACGGTGTGAAACGGATGCAAGTTAATAATCGCTTCAATGTCGACGCCATTGTTGGTCAGTGAGTCGATTTGCTGCTTAATATCATCTTGCAGCGTATAAGCATCGAGCAATACAAACTTGCCGTGAGCACGCCTTACTAAAGAAGCATGTGTACCAATATTTAATAAACCAAAAACTCTAAACTCGCCACGAATATTCCAAAAATCATCTGAAATTTTTAATATTTTGTCAGTCATAGTTGATACTCATCGTTTGCTTTACCTCAGGATAATTCGCCACGTATGATAAAGGGGGTAAAGTAAATTGTCATACACTTCACTCTGACGGCTTATTCCCTAGATGCTAGGCTATTATCTATTATCATTTATCTCATATCTAAAATTCCAACACAAAGACCGCAGAGCAAAAAGGACTTGCTGAGAAATGAGAAAGTAAGTACTAAAGAAGTATGGAAGTACCAAGGCCTATTTTTTGAATGTAAATGGAATATTGCCATTAGGTTTGCTTCGTACCTGACAGGCAAGAATGTGCCCTCAGCGGTCATAGCGATCTTATTCAAGTGCGGCAATTAGAGGAGATTGTCGCTGTTATAACTTCTTATCTAGAGTATTTTTCGAATTAAATTGACTACATAGTCAGGAGCGTCGTTTGGAATATTGTGTGAAGCGTTTGGTACTATTTGACGCTCCGCTATATTAGATATCGACAACAATTCATCCTGTAAACTAGACCACGGCCCATGTAACGATTGCCATCTCGGTGTGTCGGGGTAGGCAGTATCATCATGGCTAAGAACATAAACAGGCACGTCTTCAAAGTTGTAATTTAATTCACTTAAAGGGGTGTAAAAGCCAACACGGTATTTATATGCACTGAGCACCTGTGCGTATCGCAAGCTAGAATAATAATTACTCAAATACTCCGGAATAGAGGAATCCGACGGTACTAACAAATTTTTAATCCTGTTGTACCCAAGGATCATATCAGCATATGTAGCGTAAACAACAGAATTGGCAATAGGCGCAAAGTTCTCACCCAGAATTTCGTGCTGATTTTCATGGGCAGAATCGAGCAATATTAAAGCACTTACGTCAAGTTTGTGAAGTTGTATTGCCCTTCGAGCGATAACACCGCCGTAAGAATGCGCTACCAAAACAACGGGATATTCACCTGCCACCTTTTCAATAACAGACGACAAAATTGCAGCTTGATCTTTTGTACTTGTGTCAATGGGAAGAGCAGAACTATTGCCATAACCAAGCCGGTCATACCAACAAGAATAAGTGTCAGAGGCTAAAGAGTCTTGAATATTTCCCCATGAATAGTTGGAGTCTGCGCCAAAGCCTGTTTCAAAAACCACAGTTGGCTTAGCCGTTTTTTCACCTTTGCAAAATATATGAACAGATGCATCCTCTAGCTGCAAGAATTCACTGGTTTTCGAAGGTCTATCCTCGCTAAAAAGGACCGTCCCTCTCGCGACGAGATAACTAAGCAAAATGATGCTTAAAATCCATTTAATGACTTTCATTAATACTCCTAAAAAAGCATTACATATTCATGTATTGCTTTTTAAATTTCAATGTATTTAAAGTAGCCAATTATATGCTTCTCACTTTTTAACAAATCGTAAATTTTTGACTCGGCCAGCGTCCATTACAAAATCATTTATTTTGTCATTTTTTCTGCTAAATTGAAGCAATGATCCTTGGTAAGTTAATAAATCTTTATTGGCTAAATAAAGCTTACCTGGGTCTCCATTATTAACCTGCAATTTTATCGTTCCTTCATACATGGAAATTTCATATGTCACATCTAATTCTGAGCTGTAATACGTTCCCACATAATCTTGTACTTGTATGGAAGATAAATCGACTTCTTCTTTCCTTTGCCATTGTGAAGTTCGACCCCGTTGTTCAATAAGAATTTTTTGAGTAGCGTGTTCCTTAAATCCTGTAAAAGTAAATTTGATGTCATCTGCCCCAGCAATGCTATATGAATTAAGCGCGTCTTTGATGAGTTCATAGGCTTCATCATTCCAACTTTCTTTCGCATGTACCTTATCATTGAGGCTAGAAATTTTAATTGCCATACCTGATTGCAACTCATAATTACCTACTAACTCTTCTGACCTAAATACCCTATCGTTAATAGCAGTATTTGTAGCACTTGGGCTTTTAGCTTCAGCCACATACTGGTCGCTTAAAAAAACATCGGCCACTTTTAAGGCCATTCCAGATGGGTTGGCATCACCTCGGTTGGTAAATATGACTACCGAAAATTTATGCTCTGGAAAACGCAGAATTTCGGCTCTAAAACCAACAAAAGATCCACCATGGCTGACTGTTTGCAAACCATTGTAATCACTTACGATTAAACCTGAAGCATAATCAATAGCTTCATCATTGTTTAATTTTCCCGTTTTAGTCATCATCTTCCAAAAATCACGACTTAAAACATTTGATTGATAATAGGCATCATCCCATTTTTTTATGTCATCTATACTTGTAAAAACCCCACCATCACCAATCATATTAAGCGTGGTCATACTTATTTGAAATGTATTTTCATCCCGGGGCATATAGCCTGAAGCTCTGTTTTTGACAATTAGCGAGTGATCGTTATGAAAATGTGTTTGACTCATACCTAAGGGTTTAAATATTTCTTGCTTGGCAAATTCTGTCATGGACATTTTTGCCACTTGATTAACAATTTGACCTAACAACCAATATCCAGAGTTACTGTAAACAAACTCATCACCGGGTGTAAAATTCAATTCAGACTGGTGAGTTAGCCAGTGCAACACATCCTTATCAGTATAGTAATCATCGTCCTGTAATCCTTTTAGATAAGCAATACTCAAGTAATCTCTCATACCACTGGTATGATTCAGTAAATGGCGCACCGTTATTTGTTTGGCATAATCAGGAAAACCCGGGAAAAAAACATCCAAAGTATCATCAAAACTTAACTTGCCTTTTTCTATCAATAATACAATTGATGCTGCTGTAAATTGTTTGGAAGTTGACCCTATCCGAAAAACCGATTGTGAGTTATTTGGGATGTCATATTCTAAATTCGCCATCCCATAGCCACGAGAATAAATGAATTCTCCATCTTTAATTATGCCCAATCCACAACCAGGTGTGTTGGCTTTGTCCCATTCGCTGAAAATTTTATCAACTGCTGCAGTTTTGCTTTTATCTAATGTGTTTGTGTCAGCTAGTAAATTAAAAGAAACGATACTTAATAAAAAAATTAATGAAATGCTCTTCATGAAGGTTTAAACCATTTTGCTGAGAATATTGCTAATATAGCACTGTAAGCACATGAAAAAACATGTGAAATTAAAAGCAGAAAATTGTCGTAACTTTTGCGTGATTTACATATTTTGACGATCCGCTTTTTTTCTAATTAAGCATGTCGTCTGATGGACCATTAAAGCCATAAGATGACACATTATGGGGTAAGCTCCTACCGTCTGCTCCCTGCTAATTGGGATCGTGCACTGGAGGATCTACGAATGATTGCAATTGGCATTTTGCCGTCTGTCATGCCGATGCAAATCGATGGGCAGCAAACCGCTTTTTCTCTTCGTCCGCTGTGTTCTCTGTGGTAAAAACGTTCAGTCACCACATTTACACCGATAGCCAAGCCAATATATAAATGAAAGTACTTGGCCCTGACCTGCCTGTGCGGCTGTTAACACACCTTCCATTTTTGGAACATATGAAGGGCATAGATACCTGGTGTTGTGGTTAAATACCTGTTACACATTATGGGTATAAACATAAATGTTATTGCAGCGGAGCACCGGGTGTAATAAGTAGTAATGTAAAAGAGTGAAAACGAATTGGACACTGACAACGTAGGCTATATAAACGTGCTGCACACAAGGAGTTTCAGCCATGCAGAAACTTACTTCAGTGAGCTAAAAGCAGGTAAAAAAACAGCCGGTAGCTTATTACAAAAAGCCTTACGTTCACGGAAGATTGACTCCCTATCAGTCACAGAGTTTATCGAGTGTTTGCTCAATACTAAACAAACCCAGATATTTGCCGAAAGCAGCGTATTGGGGGAGGGCTCTGACTGGAATCAGACTGAGCTGGCCATCCTTGGTGATCTATCCATGGCCATGGACGTCGAGGTTTTTGATAATGCCCTGCATCACGCTCCTAAGGTACATTCATCTCCGCTTAAAGCCCTGCTGATTTACACGCCTGGGGCCTTGTTGAGAAACGAAACGGGCAATATACCGGCTGACTGGGCGGAGGTAACTGACAATAAGCACATTAACTACGGGGCATATTACGGCCTTTACGAGCGGCGATTGCTGCCTTGTTTGCTGCACGCCAATGAGAGTGCTCTGGCGCAAGGCCTTAAGACTCTTATCACCTTACCAGGGCTAGGATGTGGGCAGTTCGCGGGTAAATTCAAAGGCCAGCTTGGCGCAATGTTAAAACAGGTGTTACTGGATCTGCTCACAAAATATGCCGCACAATTACCTGCTGTCAGGGCTATTTACTATGATCCCTTTGATGAATGTGACAATGAACGCTTCGAGTTTGAGCACATTTCGCTACTCGTCAGACCTTTGCTTAAGGGCAATGAAGGGAAAGGGCAACTGTGCCGGCCTGCTGATTATGAAGATATCAAAGGTGAATTTAGGGACTGCAGCTTAAGCAGTTTGGTGGCATGGGATCATGTTTCCTGGCCCGGTAATGACTTTTACATTGGCTCTCGGGCTACCGACGACGGGGTAAAAGCCGCAGCCACCAGCACCATGGCCGTAATGAGCTCCTATACGGGCCAATACAACATTGACTCAAACACATATCAAGCACCGGATGGCTATCCAACCTGGGACAATGTTGTTAGCCGCAATAATATAAGCTTGATTTGTCATACCAACCTAAAAGTATATTGATCAAACCTGCCCCTAAGGCAGCTTATGTTTGGCACCTGACTCACCCAAGTGATGGGCTGTTAGTGGCGCCAAGGGTCCTAAACCCATCATGGCTAAGACCCTGCCCTGTTTAAATTGATGCTTGTCTGAATCACCAAAAGGTAACTTTTTACCATCATTATTAACTAAGACTTGGCGGATTAACCACCCTATCAACACTCAATAATATTCACAGCCAGGCCCCCTCGAGCCGTTTCTTTGTACTTGGATTTCATATCATTACCGGTTTCCCACATGGTTTTGATGACTTTATCCAATGACACCTTGTGGTCCCCGCTACCGCGCAGGGCCAGTCGCGACGCATTGATGGCCTTAATTGAGCCCATGGCATTACGCTCGATACACGGCACTTGTACCAGGCCACCAACTGGATCGCAGGTAAGGCCTAAATTATGCTCCATGCCTATTTCAGCCGCATTTTCCACTTCACTGACCGTGCCCCCGAGTATTTCCGTTAGGGCGCCTGCGGCCATCGAGCACGCCACCCCGACTTCACCCTGGCAACCCACTTCAGCACCAGAAATGGAGGCATTTTTTTTGTATAAAATGCCAATGGCCCCAGCGGTCAATAAATACCGTGCAGCGATATCTTCATCTACTGGCCTGACAAATTTGTCAAAGTAGTGCAGCACTGCCGGGATAATGCCCGCGGCGCCGTTGGTAGGGGCGGTGACTACTCTGCCCCCGGCGGCATTTTCTTCATTCACTGCCAGTGCAAATAAGTTAACCCAGTCCATAGCCTGCATGGGATCACAGTTGCGCTCGTTCTCTAAACGCCGGAAGAGTTTTGGCGCACGACGGGTAACTCTTAAACCACCGGGCAGGATCCCCTCATTACGAATACCGTTTTGCACACACTCCTGCATCACCTGCCAAATATGCCAAAGTTTTTGTTTTATTTCCCTTTGACTCTGAAACACCTGCTCATTCATTAACATTAATGAACTGATACGTAAATCATGCTCTTTGCATGAACTGAGCAATTGGGCGGCGGATGAAAATGAATAGGGTACCGGCTTTTCATCGTGCAAGAGGGCACTTACTTTTTCTTTATCAAAATCTTCTTCCCGGAGAATAAAGCCCCCACCAATGGAGTAAAAACGTTGACTGGCAATGACCTGCTGTTGGCTTATGGCATGAAATGTCAGGCCATTTGCGTGTAAGGGCAGGGTTTTACGCCGGTGAAACACAATGGCGCCTTCACGACTAAAGGAGACGGGTTTTTCGCCGTTGAGGACCAAGGTCTGCTCTTTATCTACCTTGAGTAACAGGGCATCCACCAGGTCCACATCCAGGGATTCGGGCGCATACCCCTGCAGGCCCAAAATCACCGCTTTTCCAGTGCCATGGCCTTTGCCCGTTTGTCCCAGAGAGCCAAATAGCTCAACTTTAATGGCATCTGTTTGCGCAAATAATCCTTGTTCTTTAAGTTGCAGGCAGAACTCTCTGCCTGCACGCATGGGACCCACTGTATGTGAGCTGGAAGGGCCGATACCGATGCTGAACATATCAAAAACACTGATCATGGCTTTCTCTATTAAGTTAACTATTAAGGCGAATGACTGGCGATTATTTAAGGTCTTATACCCGCCCGCCGCATTGCCAATAAAGACATTAAGCAGCCAAAAAAAGACATGTATATCCAACTAAGTTCAAGATTCAAGGCCAAAGGCTTTGCTATAAATTTGCTAATTCAAAAGGAAATTCACCACCGAGATCACAGAGATCGCAGAGATCGCAGAGTAAAAATAGATGAAATCATCTTGTCTTAACATTCATACCCTCCGTGTATTCTGTGGTTTATATGCGCCTACCTGAAAGCTGCAATGTTGTTAGCTGCTCTGACTCACCTCAATCATCACCCCGCACCGTTGCACATAGTCCGTCTTTCTCTTTGGACTCTGTGCCCTTTGTGGTGAGCTTTTGTTGTGGCTGTCTGCCACAACACCAATGTGGGTATATATCCAAAGGACACTAAAATGGTGCAGAGTTTAATCTCCGGCTCTGGTTAATGTGCAGCCCTAAATCAGTTCCGTACTTGGCAATTCAGTATTGGCCAGGGCATTTTCTAACTCTGCGGGAACAGCCATCGGTATGCTGCCTGGTTCGGGGATAAGGCCTTGATCAGCGAGACTCTCCTGACGCAGAGATTTTATTAAGCCCCACATCATTATGATCATCACCAGGGAAAACGGCAGGGCCACGATAATGGCCGCCGTTTGTAAGGCAGCCAGTCCACCCACGAGCAATAGGATAGCGGCCACGGCACCTTCTCCAAACCCCCAAAGTATTCTGTGAGCAAGGGGTGGGCTTTCGTTCCCCATGGACAAAATAGTGGTGATAACTAGGGTGCCGGAGTCCGATGAGGTGATGAAAAAAGTGGCAATTAATAGGGTGACGATGAAGGCCGCGATAGTGCCAAAAAAACCTGCATCGAGCTTGTCTATGGTCACATACAAAGCACTAGTGACATCAGCCTGAACGGCTTCTATTACGCCGGCCTGGCCCACAGCCGCCACTAACTCAGCACTGTCATTGGTAATATGATGGAATAACTCCAGATACAGGGCGGTGCTACCAAATAGGGTTAACCAGATAAAACCCAGAAAACTCGGTACCAGTAATACCCCGATAATAAACTCACGGATGGTGCGCCCCTTGGAAACCCGTGCGATAAACATGCCGACAAAAGGGGCCCAGGCCATCCACCAACCCCAATAGAAAGCCGTCCAGGATGATTGCCACTTGCTGTCGGTATAGGAGTCTGTCCAGGTGCTTAATGACAGCAGATTGCTGAAGTAGTCACCGATATTTTGCACCAGTGAGCCCAACAGAAAACGGGTGGGACCAAAACACAGTAAAAATACCAATATGCCTACGGTCAACCACATATTCACTTCAGATAGAATTCTTACGCCACGGCCCACACCGGATACCACTGATAAGGTGGCGATGCTGGAGATCACCAATATCAACAACATCTGATTACCCACAGAGATGTCCATACCGAACATCGTGTTCAGTCCGGTATTCATTTGTGTGACCCCCAAACCAAGGGAGGTTGCTACGCCAAATATGGTGCCAAATACCGCTAAAATATCTACCGTATGACCAATTGGACCATAAATTTTATTGCCAATCAGCGGGTAGAGGGCAGAGCGGATGGTTAGGGGCAGTTTTTTGCGATAACTGAAATAGGATAGGGACAGGCCTACAACCACATAAATCGCCCAGGGGTGCAGGCCCCAATGAAAAAACGTTAAGCGCATGGCGACGTGAGCCGCCTCGGGAGTCAGCCCTTGCTCCACAAATGGATTACTTTGAAAGTGGGTGATGGGTTCAGCGATGGACCAGAAGATCAGGCCTATGCCCATACCTGCACTAAACAGCATGGCAAACCAGGCAAAATTACTGTACTCGGGCCGTGAATCATCATCACCCAGGCGTAAATTTCCATGGCGACTACAGGCCAACCAGATACAGAAGAACAAAAATGAGGCGACGATGCCTATGTAGTACCATTTCAGATACGCTAATATCCAGCTTGAAATAAAATCGAAAAATAGTGCTGAGCCTTCCGTCAAAAAGACCCCAGCCAACAAAAACAGTATTACCAGGCCCATCGATATAGTGGATGTGACCGGATTCATATTTTTCAATAAACCATGTTTGGAAATAGTGATAAATCCACCTGCTAATGTGAAGGCAAGAAAATGTATTAGGACGGGTTACCCTTAAATAAAAAATCAAGCAATAAATAGTCACAGCTAAACGTGGGATCATTGCCTAAATACCCGCTGCGACTCACCTTACGTGAGTAGATCCCAATATTCGGTTTAGCTGTGCAGTATTTAATGGCCGTAGCCAACGTTCAAATGTTGCACCCTATCTCAACATCACCCAGAGCAAAGGCAAGTCATGACAGACCCGCCCCTATTATTGCTCTAATCAAGGTGCCTACATAAAGTCGTAAGAGAACCGCATGCCAACGGTACGGGGTCTGTTAGTCACGACTTTAGGAGTAAACTGTTGATTATCGATGTGTAGGACAGCGCTCTCGTCGAACACGTTATCAATATACAGTTCGGCCTTCCATTCATCGTTAGTCACACCAAAGGCTAAGTTTGCCAGGGCGTAACTGTCTTGAATATAACGGCCACCGGCAAAGGCATTGCCATTGCTGTCGCTATAGTTGACGCCTGCATAGTTTGCGGCTTCAGGTTCAATACTCAGGCCACTGCCGGTGCCGTAGACCAGTTGAGTGGTTTCTTCAAGTACATAGGCATCCATTGACATACCAGCTAATCGATCGCCGGTATAGGTAACAGAGCCATTCACATAAGCGGTTAAGCCATTTTCCATTTCATAAAAATAACGGGCTCTGATATTCCCTGAAAATCCGGCCGAATAAGGTAATTCACTGCCTTGGGGCGGCGCAATACCGACTAATTCATCATTTATCCGGGTTAACTCGGTATCCAGAATACTAAAGGCCGCATCAATCACTAAATTGTCTGTGGCCAACCAGGTTAAGTCGCCGTCTATGCCCTTAATTTCTGCATCACCTACGTTGTCGGTGAATACCAGAAAGCTGATATTGGTAGGGTCAAAGCGAGATGTTTGTAGGTCATCAATACTTGACATATACGCCGTGGCGTTCAGGCGCAGTATCCCGTCAAAGAAGTCACCTTTCATGCCGACTTCATAGTTTGTCAGGGTATCAGTAGTGGAATAAACCGGGATCCTAAAGCCTTCAAAGGCGCCCTGTTGGTTTTTGGCTAAGCCGCCACCCACACGGTTGGTTACCGGGGGTCTGAAACCTTCACTGACGGTAGCAAATAACAACAGGTCATCACTGGCTCGCCAGTCGATTGAGGCTTTAAAGATAGTATCATCAACGGTCAATACACCATCTTCGTCTAATAAAGACACATCAAGTTGCCCACTGGCAACCGCGGCATTGATGGCAGCCGGATCGGTACCTACTGCGCTCAATTCACCGTCATCCAGTGTACCAAAGGCCCGCAAACGACGAGTAACGTCCACTGTCGTGGTTGATCCTCTAAAGGTATCTTCAATTTCGTACCAGCGTGCGCCTAAACTCACGGTCACCGTCTCGCTTAGATCATATTCCGCCTGAGCAAATAGCGCGATTTGGTCAATTTTATGGGTAATGTCATTGACAAAACTCACCTCGGACTCAAATGGACCGCCGTTAGTATTGATACCTTCTTTACCCACAGTGGTTCTAGCCAGATCACCGAAATACAGGCCTAGTTCCGTATTGGCAATTTGAAATTTACCTACGGATGCCACTTCCTGGGAATCCAGGAAAATCCCTGCGGTAACGCGCCAGGCGTTGGCGGCATCGGTGTTAACCCGAAATTCGTGAGTCGTGCGAGAGGTGTCGGTCTGCTCTTTATAAAACTTGGTGGGATCTAAGCATGCTTCATCTGCCGGCGTCGCCGCTTCATAATGGTTACACACGTAGTAGGCTGAAAATAATCCACCGTTGGTATAACCGGTGTAATCGATAGTGGAGTTGATGTCTCTGTCAAGGAAACCACCGGTATAAACCAGTTCAAGCTGCTCTAATCGCCCGGTAAGTGTCCAGGTAGTGAGCCCAAAAACATCAGCATTTTTTTCAGGCGTAAAACGGTTGGTAGAACTTTCGCCTTCAAGGTTAGGATCATAGGCAAAGACCCCCTGGGTATCCAGCTGTTGTGCTGTGTGCTGGACGACTACGTCCCAGTCTTCATTGAATTTGTAAGCTACGCCCATTCTGACACCGGCATACGTGGCATCATTAACATCATCTTCAACCAGACGAGCATTATCAGGGGGGACAACTATTGTGTTTTGAGGGTCGCTCAATGGGCCGCCAGATATACGATCAATGACCACTGCACTGCCGGTATAACCGCCTTTAGAGGGATCATTTAAGATGTTGTCAATCCAACCGCCCTGCCGGTCATTATAGGCCGTAACCCGCACCGCTAAATCATCTGTAAGGGTAAAGTTTAAAAACGCTTCAACAGAGTTACTCATTTCACCACCTTTGGTGAAACTCGAGCCTAAATCCAGGCCTCCTGAGAATCCGCTAAAATCAGGTTTGTTGGTGATCATGCGCACCGTACCTGACTGGGAACTGGCACCAAACAGCGTACCTTGAGGACCGGGCAATACTTCAACACGCTGAATATCCGTCGCGTAAATATCCAGGTTTCTGCCTTGCATAGAGACAGGTTGTTCATCTAAATAAAAGGCCACTGAAGGCTGCAGAGCTTGCACACTAGAAACCGCAATACTGGTTTGAGTGGTCGCCGCACCCCGTATATAAATTTCGTTTTGTCCGGGACCTGTGCCCTGAAAGACCACATTAGGTAAAAATTCCACGTATTCTTGAAAATTGTCTATGCCGAGATTTTCCAGAGCATTACCACTTAATGCACTCACGGTAACCGGCACATCCTGAATGGATTCGGTACGTTTAGTCGCGGTTATTTGAATGGTTTCTATTTGGGCTTTATTTTGTTTCGGCTCAGGTGTTGCGTCCTGTCCATATACAACCTGGCTGGTGCTTAATGCAGTTAAAATTGCGCAATGCAGTGGGGTTAGTTTCATGCATGTATCTCTCTTAGTTATTGGGATCTTCGGCATTTTATTTATAGGTGCATGAACAAGTACTCGTTTCATGACCGGGTTCTAGCAAGATTAGTTGACCATCCCGTGTGGGTCGATCACAAATTTTTTCGCTGCACCTTGATCAAAGGCATGATAGCCCTCGGGCGCTGAATCTAAGGAGATAACCTGTACGTTAACAGCTTTGGCAATATCAATTTTATCCCATAATATGGCCTGCATCAGCTGGCGGTGATACTTCATTACCGGGCACTGTCCAGTGACAAAGGAATGTGATTTTGCCCAGCCAAGACCAAAGTTCATACTTAGCTGTCCAGTTTTTGCCGCATCCGTGGCGGCACCTGGATCACCGGTAACATACAGTCCCGGGATACCAATTCCACCGGCGGCACGGGTTACTTCCATCATAGTATTGAGCACGATAGCGGGTTGCTCCTGATGGTGACTGCAACCATGGGCATGTGCTTCAAAGCCAACACAGTCGACGCCTGCATCGACTTCTGGGACGCCCAGAATCTCCTCCAGCATATCCGGTACTGACCCGTCCTGGCGTAAATCAATGGTTTCACAGCCAAAGCTGCGGGCCTGGGCCAAACGGTCTGGATTCATATCACCGACTATGACACAGGCCGCGCCGAGTAATTGGGCGGAGGCGGCCGCGGCTAAACCGACGGGTCCGGCACCCGCGACATATACCGTTGAACCTGGGCCTACACCAGCGGTGACGGCACCATGGAAGCCGGTAGGGAAGATATCTGACAGCATGGTTAAACCAGTTATTTTCTCTAAGGCTTGTTCTTTGTCAGGAAATTTAAGTAAGTTAAAATCCGCATAAGGTACCATGACGTATTCGGATTGCCCGCCTACCCAGCCCCCCATATCGACATAGCCAAAGGCCGCCCCCGCTCTACCAGGATTAACATTAAGACACACACCCGTGTTGCCTTCACGGCAGTTTCTGCAGCGTCCACAGGCGATATTAAACGGCACAGAGACGATGTCGCCCAGCTCAAGGTACTCTACGTCGCGCCCCTTCTCTATAACCATACCGGTAATTTCATGGCCTAAGACTAGACCCGGTTGGGCGGTAGTGCGGCCCCTAACCATATGTTGATCGCTGCCACAGATATTGGTTGTGACCACTTTTAGGATGACACCGTGATGGCAGGATCGATTGCCTATGGCAAGCTCAGGATATGCAATGTCTTGTATCTCAACACTGCCTGGCCCGGTGTATACCACTGCTCGATTTGCATGATTTGCACACATAACTGACTCTCTTTTTGCTTAAGGTTGCAATTTTGTGCTCATAACTTAAGCCTTGTAAGGGACTGTGACATTTCCATTCAAGACCAAAAGATGCCTAAAAAAGACACTGCATGACTATTTATGTCTAATTTCTGGGTGGGATTTTCGCTAAAAAAGGAAGCCAATATGTCGGATAAGCTGCATCACTTAGCATTATTAGTCCGGATAATAAATCAGTCAGTGGTGGAGTAGAACACCCTGGGATGGATGTTGCATTTTGCCCCTTAAGCTCAGTCTATTTTGACTGCTTAAAGGCTATGGTCTGTTATTGCCATGGTTTGGGTATAGATTGGGTAAATCAAAAAAAATTCGCCACCGAGTTCACAGGGAAAGAAAAGCATTCTATCTTAAATCTTATTCCCTCTTTATTCTGTGTGCACGCTGTGGTTTATATCTGTTTTCCCGCCGCCTGGCTT
>JBLHIW010000016.1:0-23375 GCA_047618055.1 Paraglaciecola sp.
AAAACTAATTTGAATGGGCATTACACGCTTCCTTGTTGGTCTTTTCAACCTATACCATAGATATCGACCTGAGATGTGTCAATGACTGTCAATGACTGTCAATGACTGTCAATGACTGTCAATGACTGTCAATGACAATTATTTTCAAAACTCAATTACCTGAATCCAAGTAATATTTGCTTAGCTGGGGTGTGAATTTTCCTGGTCTACTGAAAATGAAGAGTGGGCCGGACTTTACCGTTTAGATATTTTGCCCGCAAAAATTCTACGTTCACGGCTCAATTAGTTTGCTCTACCCCCAGTTATTTAGGATTTTTTCGTCGCGACAAACCTCGCAATTCAAAGAGAAAATAAAGAAATTGAACGTCCCAAACATGCTGATAAGGGAAGTTCATATATTAAACTAAGCTTAATACTTCAGCGGCGCAAATAATCCAAACCTGATTTATTTTGCAAGACCAAATTTATAAAATTTGTTATTAGGCGTGTTAGGAGGACCAAAACCAGCATAACCTGAACCCCAATACACATTGCCATTCACAATCGCTGCGCCAGCATTACATGAACCACCGCTTACAAAGCTCCACAATACATCTCCGGTAAAGACATCCATGGCATACATATAACCCCAAGGGTCTTGTGAACAGGCATAGACAAGTTCATTGGCGACAGAAACTGCACCTCCGGCATTGAACCCGGAGGGATTAGCCGTTTGCCAATTAATCTCTCCATTAGTGGGATTAAGCGCAGTCCAGACTCCAGCGTTCGTTGTCGAACCATCGGGCAATACCCACGATTTATATTCACTGTTGGCGCTGGATATATATATCTGATTGCCATCAAATGCAGAGCCCCACATTGCACCACCTACAACCCCTCCAGGAGACACTTGTGTACTCCACATAATTTCGCCAGAGTCAGGTGAAAGAGCCCAAAACACGCCACTTTTTTGTCCGACACCCAGTACATCTGTGCGCTTTTTATCAATCTTCACACTCATTAACATAGGTGCCTGACCGAAGTCGAAATCTGGCCCTGTTGGATCAGGGCAGCTTGGAAGTTGAAACAAACATGCTACTGTCCAAACATCAAAGGGGATAACCTCGTTTGACCATTTCACTGCACCGGTTTTAAGGTCAAGGGCCACAACACTATCAAAATAATTGTCAGGATAGGGTGCCAGACAAGCAATTTGAGCATCCCCATCTCCCGCTGCATTCTCAACACATTGCAAAAATGCAGCGGGTGCACTGTAATTATTGCCTGTGGCGATGTATACGCTGTTACGCTTGGTATCTACAACGGGTGAACTTCCCCATATCGCATTACCGCTAAAACCCTCAGGACTCATATAGGTTTTCCACAAGATTGAACCATCACGTGCGTCTAGTGCCAACATACTGCCACGGAATGTACAACATTCATAAGCAGGGATAAATCCAGCATGAAACTCTTCAAAAGAAGCCACACCAACATAGACAGTATCACCATGAATACCTGCAGATTGGGTAATAATTGACGAAGGATGCTCATCAACTAAAGTCTGCCAAACCAACTCACCGGTGTATTTATTTACCGCAAACATTTGCGCCCCGCTGCCTGGAATAAAATTTCGCCCGGTTTGATCACCAAATATTAATAAATCACCATAGATAGTAGGCGTTGTGCGAGAAAAACTTCTCCCATCTCCGGTATATTCACTGAGTTTTTTCTGCCAAATGATGGCACCATTTTTTTTCTGAACGGCATACAAGTTGCCCGCAAAGTCAGGAAAATATACAGTATTTCCGTCTACGGCTGGGGTAGCCGATACGTCGCCGCCGGTTGTGACTTCCCATTCGACAATAAGTTGCGATACATTGTCTGGTGCGATTTTATTTTCAGTTTTTTGATACCTACTATTGTTATTGTTTTGCCCCGCAGATGGCCATAATCCTCCACCAGAATCAGCCTGAGTCGTAAGTGAATAACTAATAGCACTTAATAACACAAGAAGCGTCCCTGAGATATTTGATACTTTGAGTTTCATTTTGCAATCTCCTTATTAACTATTTAATACGAAGCCCCAATATGAAATGTATTTTAATCGCTAATTTGGAGCTTGAGCTTTGTGACAGGTGTGTACATGAGTACTAATAACTGCATTGCATTATTTCCCGTACATTGCGTTCAAGGAACAATACTCTAAAGTGATATAGACAAGGGATTGCTGATTTACAAGTGGGGACGTTAAATTTGGGTAAACAATTTTCTCAAATATGCGAGGCATCTTCATCCATTGTCGTATCCAATGTAGGTTGTTTTCACTCCCCCTGTAGCTGCGGATGGCGTAAGCGAAGGCAACTTATCAAAATCCCTTGTCAGGAGAATAGCGCTGAGTACGTGATATTCACGATACTCCTGCCGACCATCCCTTGCTCCATCATGACGTACCCGTAGCCCTACCTTGCGCTTTATGGTTGGGGTTAAGGCGTTTTAAAGGGTAATAAATAACGTTTCCTGATTACCTTTAACCCCGAGTAGATAATCGGCAGTTTTGTCGATGATGATTCTGCCAATCGTTGTTTGACAGCCTATGGCATCAATTGTCATCAAACACACTTTTATTTCCAATAGGGCTGGGATAGCAGTGATTTCATTCGATTTAGCCACAGTTTTTAACTGCCCCATCCCCACACCATTAGCTGTGGCAAAGACGCTAACCACGTGAATGGTGAATTGACTGTCGCAATAACATTGCTCCTTGATATGTGATCAACTTAGCAGACGCTGGCAAGTTGCATAGCAAAGCGTAATGTTTAGGAATGCGGCTTGCCTGCATAGACGTAACAAAAACTTCGGGAATGCTTTTGAACGTCCCAAAGACCGCCCTAAAGGGGGGAGCGCAGGGATGCGCACAATACAATACCGCTCGGGAGCTTGCCAGACCTTCTCGAAGGGCGAAGCCAAATATGCTGACGCTTTATCCGTAGTTTGGGAAAAAAACATGCCGGCTAAGCCAATATTATCCATCGATGGGTGAGCCGACATTAAGGTGGATTGATATAACTTACCTATGCAGACCTTGTCCTTAGCATCCCATCTTTAGCGATCTACGTGCCTGTGCCTAAACGCAGATGCACAGTGACTTCTTCCCGGTTGTGGTAGAGATGTTTGGCCTGTATTTGATAGTTCTTATGTTGATGTTCTTTCATCACCTGAGACACTATTTCCAGTGAACCTTGCACACATTCATAGCGTTTTTTCATAGGTAGTTTTAAGTTAAACATGGCTTCCTGACAGCGCTTTTCTGCGACCCATGTAGCCATCAGTTTGGCCACACGCTGGGGCTGTTCGATCATGTCGCACACCAACCAGTAAATGTTGTTTTTCTTAGCTTTAAATTTAAAGCCATCTTCAGGGTAGTAGCGTACCTGACCACTTTCCATTAAGGCCTCGTCCATGGCGCCATTATCCACAGCATGGACAAACATGCCCCGCTGCACCAATTGATAGGTCCAGCCGCCGGGGCAGGCGCCTAAATCCACCGCATGCAGACCGCCTTGCAGTCGATGCTCGTGTTCCTGTTTGGGAATAAAGGTTTGAAAGGCCTCATCCAGTTTTAAGGTGGAGCGGCTGGGAGCAGCATTAGGGAATTTGAGACGCATTATACCAAGGGCTTGCGGCGAGTTATTGTCGGGATAGGAATAACCAAGGTGGGCCTGATCCGTCTTGGTGAAAAACACATGCAGCACAGGCTTATTGGGATTATCTTTGTTAGTCAGTTTATTCTTTTTGCGCAATGCCTGGCGCAGGGGCACACTAAATTTCCGGCAAAATTTAGAGAGCTCTCGTCCATCTGTGGTGTCGCTATGTTCGACCCTTAGTTCACCGCACAGTGGAAAGTCTGCGCAGGCCTGTAGAATAGGTCCGATGCGATCATTCACATCCAGGGCGTCCAGACTCGACTGGCAAGCAAACATTTGCCTGGCGAAGATCATCTGTTCAAATTGCAGGGACTTGGCTAACACATCAGCCTGCTCGCCTTGATGACACTGAAATAATACGTAGCCAGAATGCGCCTTGCTTTGCGCATAACCATACACGCCCAACAGACTGGCTTTATCTTGTACTTCGTTAGCCACATCATTTTCAAAACCACTACGACAATAGAGTAATAAACCCGCCATTTAACTAATTAACTCCATTTGTTGTGCGCAAAACAGATAAGCCCAACAGGGCCCATCCAACTATAAAACATAAACCACCCACAGGGGTAATAGGGCCAAACCACCTAACTTGCGTGATGGCCAACAGATATAAGCTGCCACTAAATAATAGGATCCCGGCCAGCATAAACCCACCGCTCCAAATCAGCAGGCTTTGGGGCATTTGACGATAAAGCACCACCAGTAAGATCAGTGCCAAACTGTGGTACATTTGATATTGCACCCCGGTTTGAAAGGCACCCATCATGCTTTCAGACAATTTATCTTTAAGCCCATGGGCTGCAAAAGCACCCAGGATAACCGCCAGCATCCCACTGGCCGCGGCGGTGGCTAAAATCATATTCATACTGTTATCTCGTTTTTGTTGCTATTGGCCCTGGTCAAAGGCAAACCCTTAAGCAAATTAATTGAAGTCTTCGTCGTCCTGCTCATCATGAACCTGGCTGAGGAGCCAACTACGAAACGCGGCTATCTTACCTAATTCGGTCTGTGATTGGTGACAAACAAAATAATAGGCGTTTTTAGTGACTAATTTTTCTTCAAATGGGCAAACCAATCGCCCAGCGTCTATTTCAGGTCGCGCCAATACACTGTGACCAAGGGCTATACCCTGTCCCAACGCGGCGGCCTGCAGTACCAACATAGAATGGCTAAATATTGCTCCGTGATTAACATTCACCCCATCCACATTAAAGTGCCGTATCCAGGTTTTCCAGGCATCCCTGGAAGAGTCATGGAGTAGCAAGTGATGACGCAAATCATTTAGGGTATTTAGGGGTTTGCCACTTTGAAACAATAAAGGCGAACATACCGGGGTTAAATATTCCGTATGCAGTTTGTCAGCAGCCAGGCCAGACCATTTCCCCCTACCATAATAAATGGCCACATCCACATCGTCGGTTAAAAAGCCTTCATCAAAATCAACCGCTTTAATGCGTACATCAATATCAGGATTAAGCTGAGAAAACTGACTAATCCGAGGGACTAACCACTGAATAGCAAAACTAGGCGGCAGGGCAACAGTGATTGCCCCCTTCGCGCCTCTGGCAAGCAAACGCTCGGTTGAGTCGTGTAGTGACTGAAAAATATCTTTAAGATCAAGGTAATAGCCCTGGCCTTCTTCGGTCAATAACAATGAGCGATTCCTGCGCAAAAAAAGTTTCATGGACAAAAAATCTTCTAATGCCTTTATCTGATGACTCACGGCCGCTTGCGTAACAAATAATTCGTCCGCGGCGCGAGTAAAACTCAGGTGCCGGGCCGCAGCTTCAAAGGCTTTCAGAGAATTGAGTGGGGGTAATCTACGATTCATAACTATGTGCTGGCTTAATACATGTCATTTTGATGACGGATTCATTAGTTTTTCTAATCTATTTACCATACTAAATGTCATTTTAATTTTGTGCAACAACTGTATATTATTTAATCCGTCAAAGATAAAACTCTTTTAAAAACAAAGACCGAAAAATAAACATTTACGTAACAATTTTACATAAACGTTTACATTTAACATGAATATACTTTAGGTGATTATTATGAAATTACGTTTTAAAACATTATTTATCAACACCCTTGCTACGCTACTAGTGACTCATGCCGCTTTTGCTAACACTGCAAATCAAAATGTAGAGCTTAACCTACAGCAAGAAGTTGAACAGAATTTACAGTTATTGTTGGCAGATATAAAGGCTCCAAGCATTAACACAAGCGTTATTAAACAATTAAACCACGGCTATTTACTGACACAAACCAATAAATTGCTACAAAGCGCCAGTCAGTCATTACCAACATACAAATTTAAAGTAGTTATCGCAGACTAATTGTTCTTCCCATTGTGAAGCACTTGCCATCACCATCTGGCAACTGACAAAAACGTCTTCAATCATTGCCACTACGTACGCTTGACAAATAGTGGCGCATCCATCGTGCTTGCGCCAAATATTTCTCCCGCGATGATCGATCTCTACTGCCCACATCATCCTGTTCAATCATTCAACACTTTTAGCTTGCGCGGGTATCAAGGGGTGCAAAACTTTTAACCAGCGTATCCAGGGCCTTCATCTGCACTAAATAGGGTTCAAGCTTGTCCAGGGACAGAGCACAAGGTCCATCACATTTTGCCTGATTTGGATTAGGGTGTGCCTCAATAAATAAACCCGCTAACCCTAATGCCATGCCGCTGCGCGCCAATTGCGCCGCTTGTGCTCTGCGACCATCGGCAGAATCTGCTCTGCCCCCGGGTACTTGTAAGGCATGGGTCGCGTCAAAAATGACTGGCGCATAGGCTTTCATTTCATCCATGCCCAACATGTCAACCACTAAGTTGTTGTAGCCATAACAAGAGCCCCGTTCACATAAAATAATCTTGTTGTTACCGGCTTCCAAAAACTTATTAATAATGTGACGCATTTCATGTGCGGCTAAAAACTGCGGTTTCTTTACATTGATAATCGCATTGGTTTTGGCCATGGCCACCACTAAGTCGGTTTGCCGGGCTAAGAAGGCCGGTAATTGAATAACATCAACCACCTCAGCAACAGGCGCGGCTTGATGACATTCGTGTACATCAGTGATTAAGGGCACATTAAAGTTAGCTTTTATTTCCTGAAATATCTTCAGACCTTCTTCCATGCCTGGCCCACGATAGGAGTTGACCGAAGAACGATTCGCCTTATCAAATGAGGCCTTAAATACCAAGGGAATGCCCAATTTTGAGGTGACTTCTTTATAATGCTCGGCGACACGCATTGCCATATCTCGTGATTCCAACACATTCATGCCTCCAAACAGGACAAAAGGCTGATCATTCGCGACTTTGATAGATCCAATGTCCATCGACTGTAAATTATTCATCGGCAAGGCTTTCTCTCTAAAAAATCATACGTAAGGGGATGTCCATATTAATATTCTAACGCACAAAACCAACAGGTGTTTAGCTTTAAAATTAATAAAGGGTTCCATTCACAGATAGGGCTAATGCACAGCAAGATCCGTTAAAGCCCTACCCGTTATCAGGCGCGCTGTTGACTGTATACCGACGTAAATCCCCAACCTGATTAGCCCAGGTTTTTAGCTGAATGGTTATACTCTGCTTTCACGTTTTGCACCCATTATGTAAAACCAGGACGCACTATTGAACTCAGCCAAGCTCATTTAATTTACAACATGAACAGCCTTTACTACGCATTTGACCGAGTGAAGTTGTTAAAAACCGCGCAAAAACTAGCTTACCCGGCAAATTAGCGCTAAAATATGCGGCTCAATTTTCCTCGTTTTTATTGTCTTCAAGCTCTAAGACGTGGCAAAGTAAATGTTTCAGTAAGGTAAGTACGCGGCACTATGACTAAAAAGCTTTTTATTAAGACCTGGGGCTGCCAGATGAACGAGTATGACTCGGAAAAAATGGCAGATCTATTGGACGCCACACATGGATATCAAGTAGCGGAAACAGCTGAAGAAGCGGACGTGATATTACTCAACACCTGCTCTATCCGTGAAAAAGCCCAGGAAAAGGTTTTTCATCAGTTGGGTCGCTGGAAAAACCTGAAGAAAGACAAACCTGAATTGATCATTGGTGTCGGGGGATGTGTCGCCTCGCAAGAAGGTGACGCGATCCGTAAGCGTGCGCCATTTGTAGATATGGTCTTTGGCCCACAAACCCTGCATCGTTTGCCGGAAATGATCAATCAAATCAAGGGAGGCAGTTCTTCGGTTGTCGATGTCAGTTTTCCAGAAATTGAGAAATTTGACCGTTTGCCAGAACCTCGCGCCGACGGTCCCAGTGCCTTTGTATCGATTATGGAAGGCTGCTCAAAATACTGTACGTTTTGCGTAGTACCGTATACCCGCGGTGAAGAAGTCAGTCGTCCGGTTGATGACGTGTTATTTGAAATCGCCCAATTGGCCAGCCAAGGGGTGCGCGAAGTGAATTTGCTGGGACAAAACGTCAACGCCTTCCGCGGGCCACATTTTGATGGCAGCATGTGTACCTTTGCTGAGTTGCTAGAACTGGTCGCCTCAATTGACGGCATCGATCGCATTCGTTATACCACCTCTCATCCGGTTGAGTTTACCGACGACATCATAGATGCCTACGCCACGATCCCTGAATTGGTAGATCATTTACATTTGCCCGTTCAATCCGGCTCAGATCGCATCTTAAACATGATGAAGCGCGGCCATACAGCCATTGAGTACAAGTCAAAAATTCGTAAATTGAAAAAAGTCCGCCCTAATTTAAGCATGTCCTCAGATTTTATCATTGGTTTCCCCGGTGAGAGTGATGCTGACTTTGAAGCCACTATGGACTTGATCCAGGCCATGGATTTTGATCTGAGTTTTAGTTTTATATACAGCGCCCGCCCTGGCACGCCGGCGGCAGATTTACCCGATGATGTCAGTGAAGACCACAAGAAGCAGCGCTTGCAGTTGTTACAGGATCGGATCACCCAGCAAGCCCTGCGTATTGCCCGTAATATGGTAGGTACTGAGCAGCGGATATTGGTTGAAGGTCCCTCCAAGAAAAATCCGATGGAATTGTCCGGTCGCACTGAAAACAACCGGGTCGTCAATTTTGAAGGCACACCAGATATGATAGGTGGCTTTGTGGATGTAAAGATCACCGATGTGTTCGCTAATTCCTTGCGGGGTCTTGTATTGCGCACCGAGGATGAAATGGAACTGCGTAACGCCGTGACACCGCACAGCATATTGACTAAACAAAGCGGCCAAACCAATGAAATTGGCGTCACTCAGTTTCTACCTGTGACTCCATAAGCCATAGCCGAGCGAAACACAGATATTACGGAGTGAGAAAAAAGATTGAGTAAACTAAGCAGCAATGAGATATCCCTTGAGCCCTCCGATCACAAGCGCCTATCCAGCCTGTGCGGCCCCTTTGATGACAATATCAAACAAATTGAACGGCGCCTCGGAGTAGAGATCACTTACCACAACAACGACTTTAAGGTCTTGGGCCAGGAGCAGCAATCCCGTGGGGCAGCTGAGTTATTAAAACTGTTATATATGGAAACGCAAGCGGTGAGAGGCCTGATCCCTAACATCGAAGCTCAGCAGGTGCACTTAGCCATTCAGGAAGCCAATTGCCTGGAGCGTGGTGGAGCGGATCACCACGGCAAAGACATCCAGATAAAGACCAAACGCGGGGTGATAAAGCCCCGTAATGCCAATCAATCTCAGTATGTAAGTAATATTGTCACCCACGATATTAGCTTTGGTGTGGGGCCGGCCGGTACCGGTAAAACGTATTTGGCCGTGGCCTGTGCGGTGGATGCCCTGGAAAAACAAGAAATCAGGCGAATACTGCTTACCCGTCCGGCGGTTGAAGCGGGGGAAAAGTTGGGTTTCCTACCCGGTGATCTAGCCCAAAAAGTTGATCCCTACCTTCGCCCTTTATATGATGCCCTGTTCGAAATGCTTGGTTTTGAAAAAGTTGAAAAGCTCATTGAGCGAAATATAATAGAGGTAGCTCCCCTTGCCTACATGCGCGGTCGTACCTTAAACGATGCCTTTATTATTTTGGATGAAGGGCAAAATACCACAGTAGAACAGATGAAAATGTTCTTGACTCGCATTGGCTTTAATTCTCGTGCGGTGATCACCGGTGATGTGACCCAGGTAGATTTACCCCGGGGGGTGCGCTCAGGATTGCGCCATGCCGTCGAGGTACTTAAAGAAGTTAATGATATTTCCTTTGATTTTTTCAATGCCAATGATGTAGTACGTCATCCGGTTGTCGGGCGTATAGTCATGGCTTACGAAGAATTTGAGTCTCAGGAAGAAGAGCTCCGTCGTCAAAAGAAAGCCGAATACGAGAAAAGCCAACAAAACAATTCAGACTCATCACCAAGCAAAAAACAGTGAGCGCCATAGTCGATTTACAAATGGCCTGTGAGGCGGAAAATATTCCTGATGAAAAGCAGCTGCAAACCTGGCTAGACGCGGTGCTTGAAGGCTGTGCTTTACAGGAACAGGAAATCACCGTGCGCATGGTGAACCCTGCCGAGAGCCAAGGCCTTAATCATCAATACCGCGGTATGGACAAACCTACCAATGTCTTGTCTTTTCCCTTTGAAGCGCCACCGGGTATGACTCTTAATTTACTCGGGGATTTAGTTATTTGTGCCGATATCGTGGCACAAGAGGCGAAAGAGCAAAACAAACCTTTATCCGATCATTGGGCACATATGATTGTGCACGGAACCTTGCATTTACTGGGCTTCGACCACATTGAAGATACTGAGGCAGAAAAAATGGAAGCCCTGGAAATTGTCATCCTGGGTAAATTAGCAATTGACGATCCCTACCAAAATCATTAATGATACCTTTGAACCCGTGTTGCACACCAATATGCAAACCAACAAAATAATGAGATCATGAGCGAAGACACCCCCCCATCTACTAGCGGCTCTTCTAATAGAGGCTGGCTAGATAAAATTGTCCAGTCCTTTACCGGAGAGCCGAGAAACAAAGAAGAATTGTTTGAAATGATCAACGACGCCCAACAGCGTGAGGTCATCGACCCCGAAACCAGAGAAATGATCGAAGGTGTGATGGGCGTCAGTGAAATGCGCGTACGGGATATTATGATCCCCCGGGCACAGATTGTGACGATAGGTGTGAACGAAACCGTCGAGCAGTTCTTGCCCATAATGCTCGAATCCGCTCACTCCCGTTTCCCGGTTATCAACGAAGACAAAGACCACATTGAAGGCATACTGCTGGCGAAAGATTTACTCGAATATGCCTTTATTCCTGGCAAAGTATTTACGCTAAAAAACATCTTACGCCCGGCGGTGATCGTACCGGAAAGTAAACGGGTTGATGCCTTGCTCAGGGAGTTTAGGCAGAAACGTTATCATATGGCGATTGTCGTAGACGAATACGGTGGCGTCTCTGGTTTGGTCACCATAGAAGATATTCTGGAATTAATTGTCGGTGAAATTGAAGACGAAACTGACGTGGAGGAAAATGCCTTTGATGGTATTCGTCCGCTGAATAAATATAACTACTCAGTCAAAGCACTTACCACCTTAGAGGATTTCAACCAATTCTTTGAAACCACCTTTGATCAGGACGCAGCAGATACCATCGGTGGCATCGTGCTTAAAGCGTTCGGTCATATGCCCGTTCGTGGGGAAAAGGTCACCCTAAAGGGGATCGTGTTTACGGTCAGTAACTCGGACAAACGTCGCTTGATACAATTGAAAGTCACCCTGCCCAATAACGACGAATAAGCGTAGACATAATTCTATGTCAAACCGTATTCCTTTCATCTTAGCCTTACTATTAGGTGCCAGCATGACGCTGGCTTATGCCCCGTTCTCTTTTTGGCCACTGGTGCCACTGGCATTGGCGGGCTACTTTTACCTCCTATCTCAGTCTGGATCCGAGCAGGCTTTCAAGCTGGGTTTTTGCTTTGGCTTAGGCTGGTTTGGTGCGGGGATCAGTTGGGTGCATGTCAGTATTGCTGATTTTGGTGGTATACCCTTGTTCGCCTCTGTCAGCTTAATGCTATTACTGTGTAGTTACCTGGCCTTATTCCCGGCATTTGCCAGTAAAATGATTAAAAAGTACTTCTCCTGCCAATATTGGCCTTTAGCACTGCCTTTTATGTGGCTGATAAGCGAAGGGCTGCGAGGGTACTTGCTCACCGGTTTTCCCTGGTTGTCTCTGGGCTACAGTCAATTACACAGTCCACTCTCGGGTTGGCTGCCGGTCATTGGTGAGTTCGGTGTAAGCGCGCTGGTGGTATTGTTGGCTGCGGTGTTTGCGGTCTGGCTGCCCCAGAAAAAATACCTGGCCAGCGGTGTGATGGCCGGTGTTACCCTGCTTAGCGGCTGGGTACTCAATCAACATCAATGGTCTGTACCTAAGGGCGATCCCGTTGCCATCGCCATGGTACAAGGCAATATTCAGCAGGTATTGCGCTGGGCGCCAGAACAAGATCAGCCCACCATGCAAAAATATAAGACGATGACCGAGGATCATTGGGATAACCAAGTCATTATTTGGCCCGAAGCGGCGATCCCGCAACTTGAAGCCATGGCCGGGGATTACATCACAGAGATGGACAAACTGGCAGTCGACAATCACGTAGGCATGATCAGCGGCGTTGTGAACTATAACTTTGAAACCCGCGAAGCCTATAACAATCTGATTGTTTTTGGCGCTAAAAAAAGCGGTGATAAACACGGGCACTATCGCTATCAACATGCTAACCGGTTTGCCAAGCACCACTTACTGCCGATAGGCGAGTTTATTCCTATGGAAGACTGGTTGCGAGGTCTGGCCCCGATCTTTGATTTACCCATGTCATCTTTCAGCCGAGGAGACTTTCAACAAGCCAACTTGCTCGCTAATGGCTATCATTTTTCTCCGGCTATTTGCTTTGAAATCGCCTTTCCCTCGCAAATTTCTGCCAACCTTTACGCCGATACTGATTTCATTATCACGGTGAGTAATGACGCCTGGTTTGGACGCTCACATGGTCCGGCCCAACATCTGGAAATTGCTCAGACCAGAGCCAAAGAGTTCGGCTTACCGGTGCTGCGCGCAACCAACAACGGCATCACGGCGTTTATCGATCATAGGGGCAATATTCAAAGCCGCTTACCACAATTCGAAGCCGCGGTGTTAAGTGACGAAATTCAGCCCGTGACGGGTACCACTCCTTATCGCTATTTTGGCAACTTGATCGCCTGGCTATTTACCGCTGGGGGATTGGTGATGGCCTTATGGCTGCGCTCAAAATCAAACAGCTAAACCTCTGAAATTGTGAAACTTTGCATCCCCCGGTAAGCCCAACGATTAATTCTGCAACCGGCCCCGGTAAAAAGAAGCGATCCGGCAGTATCGCCAAAGGCAAATATACCGACATCATTGCAATAAAGGATAAGCCTCTTGAAGATATCTCTATATTAGAGAATGTCGATGTGCTTGTTCGACAGTAAAAAATTGTGGTGGCCACGGTGTTGCAAATACCCGCTAACCCTAATTGACCGCAATGGGCAATACACCAAAACGGATCAGTAAGCCTTTTAACTTATGTACCGGGGTCAGCACAATCACATTACCCATCAGCACCAACATAAAACCGACGACGGTATTGTACTGCCAGACAAATCCTTCAAACATCATACTCAATGCAACCGCTACCACCGGAAACATCACCGTAGAATAACTGGCTTTTTCTGGACCGATTTCTTTTAATAAAACAAAATAGCAGGCAAAGGCGATAACAGTGCCAAATACGCTTAAATAGAGCAGTGAAGCAACATAGGGAAGGGTATAATCGAAGGTGAATTCGTTGCCACACAGCAACACCACCACAGTAAGAGTAATGGCCCCATACAACATGCCCCAGGCATTTCCCTGCATCACTCCTATCTGTCTTTTTGAATTACGTAAACTCACCATATTGCCAAACGATGATACTAAGGTTCCGCCAAGGGCCAGGCCTAAGCCCAGCATCGCCTCGCTCGACCAATCGAGGCTTTTAATATCCTGCCAGAATAGGGCAACAATACCCGCCAAACCCAATGCGGCACCAAGATAAATCCGTCCGGCAATCGGCTTACCAAACCATAGACGGGTATTGAGCATATTCATCACCAGCAAAGTAGAAAAGGCGATAGAGGTCATTGCTGAACTCAGATACGCCTGGGCCCAGTATAAAATAAGATAATTAAACGCAAAATTACAGATCGCTAGGGTCATAAAGAAAAAATGGTCTTTAGCGGTATAACTCATGGGTAGTTTTTTAATGCCAATATAGATCCACATCAACACCGCCGCTAAGGCGAAGCGGTACACCAACGACACTTGGGGCTCGACCACACCCAACTGAAACTCAATCGCCAACCAGGTAGATCCCCAGATCAATACTGTTGCCACATACAGCAAAACACCTCTCATCTCTTCGCCCTTCTCCTGTTGTTAGCTATTTTTAGGTCTATGCACAAGTGAACTCAAGATGCAGCGTTGTTGGCTGCTCTCACCCCAATCACCTAGTATGGCTAAGCTTTCGGGCCGGTGTTCATTGACCGCCTAGCGGCAACGCCAATGACTTTGGTTATCAGCTTAAATGTTCAGACTGACTTAATTCAAAACATAAATTAACGGGTATTGTGTAACGTTAATAGCTTCAGTTAAATGAAAATTATACCTGTACAGATAAAAACGCTCTCCCTGATAATCAAGCAAGCAGATAGCTCTCTTTATGGGTAGCTGGCAAATACACAACAAAGGCGCACTGACAGTCAAATACGCTTATCTGGAATTGGAAGATCAAGGCTGAATTTATAGGCGGCCAAAGGCACCCTCCCCTAAAGGCGAAACTAACAACGATCTAAACACAGACATGGGCAGAGAGTGTAAATTGCGGGGGATAGCATAATACTTCACTATGGAACGATGAATAACCTTGGGCCCATAATACGCATATTGACTATGTACTAACGGGACTTTGCTATGCAGTTGAGCCCCCTTATCACAAAAACCAGTCAAAATTTTCAAAGGTTTTATTTAAACACGGGAAACATACCCTGCCGTGCTTAAGCATTCTATCCTGTTTAGAATTGGGCTGCATCGATGTTTTATCCAAAGCCAGCATGAAATTCCATTTAAGGCATAAATTAAGCGGCACGTTAAAGTAGACGGGAAACCAGCTAAAGGTTAATCTGTAAAGTATAAAAAACGTACTGAAGCTAGTCTTAGCGGGTCGAAAATATTAAGCATCTATGGCATATGTCTTTAAGGGGAACGGATTCATGTTAGAAAAAAAATTGCTAGGTAAGCAAGTTGGCATTCTTGCCAAAGATGGCGTCGAACAGTGCGAACTGATGGAGTGTAGACAGGCCCTGCTGGAGATGGGTGCTGAGGTGCATGTTATCTCCATCGAACCGGGCAGCATCGTAAGCTGGGATCATAGGCAATGGGGTATTGAGGTAGCGGTAGATAAAACACTTGAAGACGCCTGTGCTGGTGATTATGACGCTTTAATCATTCCTGGCGGTCATTTTAATCCCGGCGTAATGGTACATAACGCGCAGGCGTTAAACTTCGTCAAGAGCTTTTTTGACCCCGAACAGTCAAAGCTGGTGGCAGCCATCCGTGAAGGTACCTTAATGTTAATCGAGGCGGGAGTCGTCAGTGGACGTATTGTTGCCTCCTATACCAGCACCAAGAATCAATTACAGTACTCAAACGCAAAATTGTTAGACGAAGACATTGTAATCGACAAGCGCCTGCTAACCAGCCGTGGTTACGACAATTTGAATATCATTAATCAAAGGATCATTGACACAATACACCTTACTCAGATCCATTAGAAGAATGGCCTATGGCCTGAATTTTAGCCCGCCAACTCACCGACCAGATCATGTGTTTTAAGTGATTGATATTGAACATACGCCATGACTGAAGGCTTGCCTGGCTATCCTTTAGTGCCAACGAAAACTTCCAGGAGCATTATAGGCGTATTCAATACTACCTACTCTATAATCATCAGACCTAAGGTGCCTTTGCAGCAACATAAGCTCCAATACTGCCCTTAGTTTTGTGGTTTTTTTCTACTCTATGGAATGTGTATTTGCAGGGCATAGACGATGTGAGTGGCGAGCACGTTTAGCCGATAAATCCTATACCCAAGTCCCTTCAGAATGCCGGTTCACATTTTAAGGAATACAGGACAAGGCGCACAGACCTCCTGTCCCTTGCCTGGCAACCTATCCAACTGCCGTAAACCAAGCGTGATTATATCTGCTGCGTTAACGCAACTATTCAAGGGAAAACGCTCTCCTATCCACGAGTTTAGAGTGTCTAAATAGTGAAAACATAGTATGGCGAAACGGCCCGCCAATTAGTGACTATGACCGATGCCTATCTTGGTTTTACTCACCCATGTTCAGGGGAATAAGGTGAGTTGATTTGACTTCTTCCATCACCACATAAGTCTGATTTTGACTAATTCCTTTAATCGCCGCGAGTTTATCGCCTAAAAATTTGCGATAACTTTCCATGTCCTTGACCCGTATTTTTATTAGATAGTCATAGCCCCCTGCCACCATGCTGCATTCTATGACTTCTTCTAACTGCTTAATCTGCTGATTAAATTCTTCCAAATCCGAGGTACGGGAGTTTTCCAGAGAAACCTGAATATAGACGGTTAAATTTACATTTAGTTTTTTGGGATTAAGGTGTGCTACGTACTTTTCTATATAGCCATTATTTTCTAAACGCCTGACACGTTCCAAACAAGGGGTAGGGCTTAAATTAATTTTCGCAGCTAGATCCACATTTGAAATACGACATTCTTTTTGCAAAACATTAAGTATTTTAATATCTATGCGATCCAGTAAATCCAAGCCTTTTTTCATATCAGCGCACCTTTTCCTGAAAAACTAATTTTTTAGTACATTAGCAGCATAACAATGCCACCACTTGCAACAATTGCTACATATGTGGTCTGCATTTTAGCCATTGAATTTGGGTTTTACCCCCGATAAAACCCAAGTATACGATATATTATATTGTATAATGAGAATTTTTAACGCACTTTACCTTAATATGCGATCTGGCGGCCAATAGGCCAACCATTCTATAATGCCAAAGTCCACAAAAAACCTACCTATTATCAGCATGGGAGGGGATGCCCGTAAGGCAGTGCTCGGTAAAATCTGGTATATTTTCTGCTTACCTCAAAAAGGCCAGCAAGGACTGTTATGTCAGCCATAGACTTCAGTAACAAAGTACTCGTCAGTGAGAACATCCCCGCCATTGAGGATATGGGATCTGAACCCTTGTCAGAAAAATATGCACCGATAAATCGTTTAAGCACGCTGATCGTTACCTTACTGGTCCTGTTAATCATCTCAACGCTATATTGGCAATCGCTGGTGCCACTTTCGGAAAAAGTACGGTTTATGCTTCCCTATATTATAGGGGGAGTGGGTATACTGGGTTTACTCCAGGTACTTTATTCGAGCTATGGGGACCTAAAAAAAACCTATACCTTGCGGGAGTTGGACTTACATTACTCTTCAGGCTTGTTTTTTCACAAAACACTCAGTCAGCCCATTGCGCGTATTCAGCATATTGAACTAAAACGGGGGCCCATTGAACGACAGGTTGGCTTGGCGACCCTGCAGGTTTTCAGTGCGGGGGGCTCTACTCACACATTTGAAATACCCGGCTTGCCGGTGGACGTCGCACAAAAATTACGGCACTTTATTTTGCAGCATAAAGATATCGCTAGGCATGGATAAGGCCTCCACCCAAACGCCAGCACCGGCAGCCTCTGCACATCAATGGCGTAGCCTGTCACCTATCGCGATCATCTATTTTGCCAGTAGCAGTATTAGGACTATCTTTGGTAACCTCGTTTACTTGCTGCCGGCAATATATATAGGCTATGCCAAGTTCGTTGCACACCCGGAGATCTGGCTGCCCGTTATAGCCGGTCTGCTTGCCTTACTTTTGCTGTTCGCTGTCGCCAGTTTTCGTGTTTACCGATATCGATTGACGGCTACCAATATTGAAATTCGCTCAGGCATTTTCAAAAAAATGCACCTAAATCTGCCTTTTGAACGTATTCAAAATGTTAAAATTGAACAACCGCTTTACTATCGACTAACAGGTTTTGCGTGTTTGCAGCTTGATACCGCAGGCTCGTCAACCCAGGAAGCCAAGGTTGTTGCTCTGCCCCTTAATTTTGCTGAGCAACTAAAACAGCGAATACTGGGACAGGCCCTTGCTGCAACACAGGAGCAGGGCCCAAGTGAACAAGGCATAGCCGCCCCCGACTCACCTGAAACTGTATTGAATCGACGTAGCTTAACTGACTTAATTATTCACGGTATTACCAGTAATCGCATTTGGATCTTTCTCGGGGGTTTAGCCCCCTTTTTCGATAACATCGCGGAAAAGGCTGAAGAGTGGTTGACCCTTATTGGTATTGATTTTAAAGACTTATTTAGTCTTCAAACCCATTCTCTTTGGCAAGTTGGCTTGTATACAATTTCATTGGCCGTGCTAATTATGTTGCTCCTGGTCAGCTTTTCAGTCATTGGCTCAATCATCAGCTTTTACGGCTACACACTCAGTAAAGTAGATGACAGATACATTCGCCGCAGCGGCCTGCTGACAAAACATGAAGTGAGTATGCGTTTGAGTCGTTTGCAAATGATTGTGCGCAAACAAGACTGGCTGGATGCACTTCTCGGTCGGGTCAATCTGAAGTTTGAGCAAAGTAGCGATAAAGCCAATAATCAGTCTGCCTCGGCCCAAAGCAATAAAATTATTGTGCCCTCCGTTAAACCCCAGGAGGCTGAGCAATTGATCGCTGATGCCTATCCAGACAATGCTCTGCATAAGATAGATTTCACCCCTATTAGCCCACGTTTTATCCTGCGCTATATTGCTTGGTATTTATTACCCATGTGGTTGATCAGCAGCGGGCTCGCCTTATCCAAGCACAATATTAGCTTAGCCTTATTGATCCTGCTTATGTTCCTGCTATTGTCATTACTGGTGATTTTACGTTGGCATCGCTGGGGTTTTGCCCGGGATAGTGAGTATATTTATCTGCGAAAAGGTTTATTTGGCGTAGATTATTATTGTTTCCCCACTTACAAAGTCCAGCAAACTGAATTTCAACAAAGCCTAATGATGAAAAGGCGACAACTTGCCAGCGTCAAACTTGTTCTGGCCTCCGGCAGCCTCAGCGTGCCCTTGATCCCCGAGCAAAAAGCTTACTCATTGATCAACGACACCTTGTATAAGCTTGAATCCAGTCAACGATCCTGGATGTAAGCAGCTTAATATGTAGTAAAATAATTGTCCGAACATAGCTTAAAGAGGTGCTAAATTGCTTAAGTTAACTCACCGATTAGCCAGTCCCGGGGATGTCAGCGAACTCATCGAACTGATGCGGCTCTCGATCATTGAGAATATGAAGCCATTTCTTTGTCCGGCAGAAGTTGAAGCCGCCCAGGAAACAATGGGCCTTGACCAGACATTGATCGAGGATCAGAGCTATTTTATTATTGAAACTGTCGAACATGGCAATACAATCATGGTCGGTTGTGGTGGTTGGGGTAAACGCAGAACACTATATGGCGGTGATCACACCCCGGGACGTGATGACAGCTACAGCGACCCCGCTGTAGAGGCGGCCCGCATTCGCGCAATGTACACCCACCCATCCTGGATCCGCTGTGGGGTGGGAAGCTATTTGCTTGACGTGAGTGAAGCGTTGGCCCGCGACGCTGGATTCAAAAAGATCGAGCTGGGAGCCACCCTCCCGGGAGAGCCTTTCTACCTGGCCCGAGGGTACAAAGAAGTGGCTCGAGAGACGAATGTTGCGGCCAATGGTGCCAACAATGTGGTGATCACCATGAAAAAAGCGCTGTGATAACAACGACCCAGAACAGTCCTATTCTCAGCACTAATGCAGTGATCGAGATTGCCGGGCACTGAGCCCTTACACATTTAATAAAGCCACCGTTTAATCTGTCTTAAATTTTTACACAAACAAAAATTCCATTGCCAGATCGCTTATCCCAGGGGACGATTTTGTTAAAGTCATGTTCAAATACATGGACATCAAAATACGGCGTCAGCCGTCCCATTAACTCATCAAAATCAAACGCAACCATAGGATGTTCATCTTGCCATGACTGGACTGCCTCAAGAGTGGTTTTTTCAATACTCAGTCTCAGTGACTGTTTTTCCCCATGACCACAGTAGTGCCAGGCCGAATTAAAAACGAAGTCACTATTATCATGCCCGGCGGTATGTCTCACCACGATGCTGTTATCAATTTTGTTTTTATCCACCGCGTTAAAGCAAAAAACACCCCCTGGTTGTAAGGCCTTATGTACACTGACAATGCACTGAGTGAGCTTATTCATATCTTCGCTGTAATGGATCGAATATAAAAAACAGGTGATCAAATCGAGTGGTTTTTCGACCTTAAACTCGCACATATTTTGTAGTGAAAAATGTGCTTGTGGGCAGCGTTGCTTTGCGAGTGCCAACATGGGCTGATTAATATCCAGGCCACTGCATGTGTAACCAAAATCAATAAAATGTCGTACATGGGGCCCGGTTCCACAAGCCAAATCGAGGTGCATTTCCCCTTTGTTACCAAAGATTTGATCCAACCTGCGCACCAAACTACTTTGTTGCTGGTAATTAATGTCCGCACACATTACATCGTAATAGTCAGACAAGTCGGTGTATAAGGCATTGGTGGACATATTAAGCTGACCATTTCGGCGGGTAAATTCTGGCGGAGCATAACAGATACCCAGGTAAGCTCAAAATGCATATTTCGGAACGTTCACAGGCCTTCCGATTTGATATAGACCAATTTAGCAATGGCCCATATTGATGATACGAATAGGTGCAGACTCTGCCCCGTTGCAGGACGGCGAGTTTTAAGATGACTTGGGAATAAGACCATTGCACCTAGATAT
The DNA here is from genome assembly GCA_047618055.1 of Paraglaciecola sp. GTDB lineage: Bacteria > Pseudomonadota > Gammaproteobacteria > Enterobacterales > Alteromonadaceae > Paraglaciecola. Next base: position 20,708 of record JBLHIW010000016.1, read on the forward strand.
CTGATCACTGCGATGGATGAAAGTAGCGTAATCGCGGCGTATTTTACCCGTCTAAGAGATAATGCCAAAGCGACCTTGGTATCGCCCTTTTCTAATGTCTGGCAGGCTCGCAATCGGCATTGTATTGAGCGCTTCCCGGGGTTTAAGAGAGTAACATAGGATCCTGTACACCGACTCAAAAGTGCCCATCGCCGTCATTTATACATTGGATCGGCTATCTATGAAGATGCGCTGACTAAAGTTTTTTTACTACACAGGGCACAGAGAAAAAATGCTAGCTGAGAAATAAAAATATAAGTAAATAAATACTATGTACACAATTTTTATCCGCGATTTTTATGAATACACATGCTTTACTGCCATTAGCTTTGCATCACCTATTGAACTCACAGCCATAAGCGGACGGTGAGCTAAGCCCGATATACCGGCTTAAGTATGATCTGATAATCATTAGCCAAACTCCTCATATCGTTGGTAGAACTAGAGTTGCCAAACTGTAATAACCACCTAAAATCGGAGCAGGCTAATGACTACATCACTGTATGCGGAATTGATTTACATTCAAATAATTGTGTCATTTCCATAGAAGATAAAAATAGCAAGCAGGCCTATAAATAGTGGTGGACGCACTTATACACTTAGGCCGCGGAAATCATCCCGCCGTCAAGGACAATGGTTTCCCCACAGACCCAGGCTGAAGCCCTTGAACAAAGATAAATCGCTGTGCCGGCAATATCTTCAGGCGTGCCCATTCTTCCTCTTGGAATTTTGGATATCATCATCTCTGAAATGTCCTTATTGTTGACGGCATCCTTGGTCATTTTGCTGGGAAAGAATCCAGGCGCAATCCCGTTCACATTAATATTGTGGGTGGCCAAATCTGTCCCTAGATGGGTTGTGAGATGGACGGCAGCGGCCTTACTGGCCGTATAAGAGTACGTTGGCATACCGGAGTTACGGATGCCATTTATCGAGCAGATATTGACCACACGTGATGGATCATCGCTTGTTCCTCCCACTTTCAACAGCGGTAGGCATTTCTGTGTCATGAAAAACATCGATTTGATGTTGATATCCATGACCTTATCCCAACCGTCTTCCGGGAAAGTGTCAAACGGGGCCGCCCAGACGGCGCCAGCATTGTTGATTAGAATATCAATATGGTTCTCATGCTTGCTGAGCTCGGCAACAAATCCTTCAATCCCTGCAACAAAGGACAAATCGGACGGGATGGCAATGCACTCACCGAACGCTGAGAGTTTCTTTGCCGCCGCTTCCAACTGGGGCACCTTGCGGGCAGTAATATAAACTTTGGCGCCGTTCTCAAGCAGCCCCTGTGCCATCATCTCCCCGATACCGCTCGAACCACCGGTGACCACTGCAACCTTCCCTGCTACGTCAAATAAATTTTTCATGCCTGCTCCTTGTTAAACTTCCATTCCGCTATCTGCCTGGAGCAGAAATTAGAACCGGTGAAAATTGAAATCTGCGATTTTTAGTATAAGAAGAGCAAACGCCCTTTTCCTGATCACTCTAACCTAAGCAATCAAGGTACGGCAATCTATTATAGTGGTTGAGGCGGCTGTCAATTACCATAAACCTGCTAATTGCTCGCATCGATAGTGTAAAAATTCCAACTTTCGCCCAGAGACCCATCATCAGGACAGCTAAGGTATGGTTTAGCAAAGTGCGTTACTTGTTCTGAGCTTAAAGGGTTTCGAGCACCACGGATGAACTGTTATGCTCCGTTCTCGTCTTAGCCACATCAGTTTGATCGACACGCCCTACTGCTGCTGTGTACGGTGTTTGTTCTTGTGTGGGGTAGATGGCTATTCCGGGCAAAGTTATGAGCATCGCCGGGCCTGGGTTGAGGACAGCTTGTTGTTTTTTTACGTGTTTGCTATCGATGTGTGTGCTTATGGGGTAATGAGTAACCATAGGCATGGGGTAGTGCATGTCAACAAAGACTCTGTCTTATCCTAGTCAGTTGACGAGGTGTTAAACCGTTCCCACAAGCTGTACAAGGGCACCCTGTTGACTCAAATAAACCTGCGGGCCAGCTAACGCTGTTCTAATTTATTCCCTATAAGTTTGTGGGAAGGGCGCTTTAAATCCCAGGCCTGGTGGATGAACGTGCCGTACTGGCCTGTATGGCTTATGTGGATTTAAACCCCATCCGCGCAAAAATGGATAAAACACCACAAGCCTCCGCCCACACCCTTATCAAAAAGCGGATAGGAGCGTTGCACAAGCAACAGCACCAGCCCAAAAACCTCATGCCCTTTGTCGGCAAACCCAGACAAGATATGCCCAAGTCAATCGCCTACCAATTTAAAGACTACTGGGAACAGGTGGACATCACCGGCAGGTGTATTTGAGAAGACAAGCAGGGTATATTGACAGCAAGCACGGCCCTATTCTGGAACGTTTAGGCGAGCACAAACCACCATTGCCCCCCACTCTGATAAGGCCTCTGTACTTTTCACACCAGGCATTTATCAATATACCCACCATCCCATGTACCTTTGCATGGCCTTGGTACTCAGCGCTGCGGTGTTAAAATCAGGCTTAGTAGTCAGTATAATATTGCTGCACATCTTTATCGGGAATATGACCCATTTTCAAATCAAGCCAGAAGAAAACGCCCTAGAAATGATATTTGCTGAGG
>JBLHIW010000017.1:0-22936 GCA_047618055.1 Paraglaciecola sp.
TGATCCTGGCTTCCCACAAACACCATGCCTTAACCGCAGCCATTTTGCTGACTTCGTCATTGGAAGTTAATAAACGGTAATAGTCTTCAACAATCTCTTTACTACCGATGGAATGGGAAACCGGCTGGACAAAATCCTGATAGTAGTCGTTGAAAAACTGAGCAGCACCTCCTGAAGGGTCTAGATACCAATCAAAGTCTTCCTCACGGCCGAGAAAAATACCCCGCAAAATTAATCCACTAACATATTCTGGCTGGTCAATAGCGGATAAGAGCGCAAGAGTTGTGCCCCAGGAGCCACCAAACAACAGCCATTTCTCGATCTTCAGATGCCGACGAATTTTGCGTATATCGCTCAGTAGCTCGTCACTGGTATTGTGTTTTAACTCACCAAAGGGCAGTGATTTACCACAGCCTCGTTGGTCAAAGCCAATGATCCAATACTTGTCCGGATCAAAAAATCGTCGATAGTCAGCTGACGTTCCGGCACCAGGGCCACCGTGCAAATAGAGTACCGGCATGCCTTTGGGGTTGCCTGTTTGCTCCAGATACACCGTATGCAGATCACTGACAGGCAGCATTTGTGTGTGGAAAGGTTTAATTGCAGGGTAAATTTCACTCATAATGGCTTACACATCATATTTGTTAAATTCTTCATATTGTTTTAATTTACTCCTTCTATAAATAAAATGTTTAGGAGTTAACTATGTCAGGTCAAGGTTCAGGCGGCAACGTCATCGCAGCAATTTGCAATTTTTTTATTCCAGGCTTAGGCCAACTGGTGCAAGGTAGGATACTCGCTGCGTTGCTTTTCTTTGTACTAGTGAGTATTAATTATACATTAGCCGCAACCGGAATTTTATTTTTTATGGGCTTCTTTGGTTTCGTTTTTCATGTGTGGGCCATTATCGATGCCGCTAAGTTTAAAGGGGCAAGCTAATGAAACTCACCCTCATCATTGCCTTGATGGTGAGTTTAACGGCCTGTCAAAGTGTCTATTATTCGGCCTGGGAAAAGGTCGGGGTTGAAAAGCGGGACATTTTAGTGGATCGGGTTGAAGATGCCAAAGAGTCTCAGGAGGAGGCGCAGCAACAGTTTAGTTCGGCCTTGGATCAATTTAGTCAACTGATCAATTTTAAGGGGGGGGATTTACAAGATGTCTACCAGCAACTTAAAGGCGAGTATGAAGCCAGCGATGGATCCGCATCTCGGGTTTCTCGCCGTATTGACAAGGTCGAGGCGGTGGCAGAAGCATTATTTGACGAATGGCAGGAGGAGTTGGAAAAGTATTCCAGTAACACCTTGCGCCGTGATAGTCACAATAAGCTTAAAGATACACAGCGGCGTTATAAGAGCTTACTCAAGGCAATGCGTAAAGCAGAGTCAACAATGGCACCGGTGTTGTCGGCACTGCAAGACAACGTGCTGTACTTAAAACACAATCTTAATGCCAGTGCAGTAGGCGCATTGCAGGGCGAGTTTAAGGGGATCGAGCAAGAAATTGAGCGATTAATCAAAGAAATGAAAACGGCGATCAGTCAGTCCAATGACTTTATATCGAGCATGAAATCATAGTTTTTTTGGGGAGGGGGGGGAGCTTAGGACGGCGTTGGCTCGTCCTCAGTAAACTCGTCGAGTGATTTTTCCTGTGAAAATAGTTCCAACACATAGGTGAATTCGGCCCCCAATAACACCACAATCCACGACAAATACACCCACAAAAATAAAATTGGAATAACCGCCATTGCGCCATAAATGAGTTGGTAGGAGGGAAAACTCACTATATATAAGGCAAAACCTTTTTTTGACAGTTCAAATAAGGTGGCCGCTAATAACGCACCGAAAACCCCATGGCGAGGATTGATCCGTTTATTCGGCACTAGCATGTAAATGATGAAAAATGCGCTTACCGAAGCGATGAAAGGCACGAACTTTAATAATGCGGTGGTAACACCAAAGGTAAACTCCTCAGCAGAACTGGCAAAACCGGCCAGATATGAGCTGACAATCACACTGGAGCCTATTAGTAAGGGGCCAAGTGTTAACACCATCCAATAAATAGCAAAGGTAAAAATAGCCGGGCGCTGACTTTTGACATTCCATATGCGATTCAGGGTTTTATCAATATTGCCAATCAGTAGTAAGGCGACGACCACCAGGGATAAAATACCGATTGCGCCCATTTTTGAGGCATTGGCAACAAACTGTGTGATGTACTGCTGGACTTGCCCCCCTGCATGGGGGACAAAACTGTTGAATATTAGGGATTCAAGCTCCCCACGTACCTCTGCAAAAGCCGGAAATGCCGAGAGTATGGTAAAAAACACCATGACAAAAGGCACTAATGATAATAGGGATACATAAGCCAAATGTCCGGCCGAAACCGAGATGCGATCCTCTTGGCAATGTCGCAGAAACAGGCCTGAAAATAGTTTTACTCTGGATAGCAGGGCATCAAGTATTTCACGGGATCCTTTGGATTTTTCCATTACATTAACATTGGTTGTGGAGCATGCCTATTAGTCTGCTCTAACACCAAGCATATGGCAAATTGCATAGCTCAATTCACTGCGGTTGAGCGTATAAAAATGGAAGTCACGTATGCCTTCTTTTGCCAGTACCTTGACCATATCCATGGCAATATTGGCGCCCATCAAATTACGGGTGGTTTGATCGTCTTTAGCTAAGCCCTCATACATTTTGTGCAACCAATTTGGCACATGGACGTTGGTGAATCCTGCGAAGCGCACCAGAGTCTGGTAATTGGTGACCGGCAAAATCCCTGGTACGATGTCTATATCAATGCCTGCTGCGGCGGCTCTGTCACGAAATCGCAGAAAAACCTCAGGGTCAAAGAAAAACTGGCTAATCGCCTGATTGGCTCCAGCCTCTGCTTTACGTTTTAAATTTAACAGGTCAAATTGGCTGCTGGGTGCTTCCGGGTGTTTCTCGGGGTAGGCGGCTACTGCAATATCAAAATCCGCTACCTCTTTTAACAGCGCCACTAAATCAGAGGCATAGGACTGGGGTGTGTCTACGCCATCCGGTAAATCGCCACGCAGGGCAACAATTTTACGAATACCGCTATCCCAATAGTCTTTGGCGATCTGAACCAGCTCTTCCCGAGTGGCATCCACACAGGTTAAATGGGGAACAGCAGAAATCCCCGTCTCTGCTTGAATACGCTTGACCACTTCGTGGGTACGATCCCGCTCACCGCTATTGGCCCCGTAGGTAACGGACATATAGGATGGTTTTAAGGGCGCCAGGCGTTTTACCGATTTCCATAGTGTCTGCTCCATTTCAGGGGTTTTTGGGGGGAAAAATTCAAAAGAAACATTTATCCCGCTTATTTCAGACAAAGATTGGTTGAGCGCATCGATACCACGCGCATAAGACACCATACACACTCCAAAAAATACATTATAGCCGTTTAGACGTCCAAACTAAGCCTTGCGCCGGTAGACGTCAAGATGTTTAGCAGTCTGTCGTTGATTTTTGCCCCGTTATGTTTAGAATTTCCGATTATAAGAAAGAAAACAATGAGCGACCTAATGCAAAAGACAACTAAATGGAATGGCGAGTACATTCACCCTTATGCCGAGCACGGTAAAAAGAGTGAACAGGTTAAGAAGGTTACGGTGTCGATACCACTCAAAGTACTCAAGGTATTAACCGACGAACGGACTCGCAGGCAAGTGAATAATTTGCGTCACGCCACTAATTCGGAATTACTCTGTGAAGCTTTTTTACATGCCTTTACCGGCCAACCTCTGCCAAATGATATTGATCTGGAAAAAGACAATACCCAACGTATTCCTTCAGAGGCCCGAAAAATTATGCGGGCAATGGGCCTGGAAGTTGAAGAGTCGGAATAAGTTCTAATAGAGCGAAGCCAAATGTAGCCCATAACAGGCTAAGCGTAATCGTATTGTCCGCCTTTTTTCAGCGCGCGCTGATAAGCTGGTCTGGCGTGAATACGCTGCACGTAGGCTGCAATATTCGGATAGTGTTTGATCCCTCGAGAGGCGCTGGCTTCCAGGGGGAAGCTCATTTGTATATCAGCCCCGGATAGTTGCTCTGCGGCGAACCACTCGTTATAGGCCAGATGATGCTCAATAAATTCCATATTGGCCTGAATGTTGGGTCCAAAATACGCCCCCATCACTTTGTCGGCAATTTTATTGGCGATTATTTTGACAAAAAATGGTTTGGCATTGGCACGCACTTTATCGAACACTAACTTGGCTACTATGGGCGGCATGAGTGAGCCCTCAGCGAAATGTAGCCAGTAAATATATTGGCGATAGGCTTCTGTGCCTAATTCGGGGATCATCTTACTATCACCGTAAGTACGGCCTAAATATTCAATTATCGCACCCGACTCCGCGATGGTTATCTCTCCATCGGTGATCACCGGTGACTTACCAAGGGGGTGGATCAGTTTTAAGGTTGTTGGGGCTAAATTTGTCAGTGGGTCACGCTGATATTGTTTTATTTCATATTCCAGCGCTAGCTCTTCCAGCATCCACAGGATGCGCTGAGAGCGGGAGTTGTTGAGGTGATGTACGACTATCATTGATCATTCCTAGTGTTGTGTATTCGGTATGTACGAACATCAATGCATATCAGACCAAATGGGCTAAAAATCAGTATTTACAGGGCTTCTGCCTATTCCCCACAACCACCTGCCGGCGCTACTTAAACGTAGTTTTTACTCAACGGGATGATGTAATAACACCGTAGTGGGGGAGCGTTAGCGCAGCCTTCTCAATTAAGGACTGCACTAATTAGTGTCCGTACTGAAATGGATGTCTACTGCGAACGCCCCAGAAGCACAATCTGAACACCACAAGATATAGTTATTTAGAATGACTAAACGCCTACATTTTGTAGTATCCATCTTGTTCCCCTGGAACGCCCTCGCTACGACCCCATTCCAGAATGGGCACTAATTAGCCATAACATGCATAGAACAGCTATTAACCCGCGGGGTTTAAGCCTGCGTAATAGGCGGACAGGTTGTCAATGTCTGCGTCACTAAGGGCTGCAGCCATGGGTGCCATCACCATATTTTTGCGCTGTCCATCTCGAAAGGCTTTAAGTTGTAGGACTAAATACTGTTCTTTTTGGCCAGCAAGATTGGGGTACATGGGAATTTGTGAAATTCCGTTACCGCCATGGCAAGCACTACAGGTCATAGATTTTGCTTTACCGGCTTCGGCATCTCCAGCCCATGCTTGGTTTGACAGTAGACATGCACTCAACAAGCTGGTGACAAGGGTGATTTTTTGCATTACTTTCATTTTGCTTCCTAAGTTTTGTTTAATTAACGATACAATAGGCTAAATATACCTAGTATAGATAGGGTAATACTGTGAAATTTGATCATTCTTATGCCAGAGAATTATCACACTTGGGTAGTCCAATCAGGCCGCTTGAGCTTAAGAATGCTCGTATAGCTTCAGTAAATCAAAGACTTGTTGAAGAACTGAAATTGCCTGCCCAATGGTTTAAAGATGATGCATTACTGCCGGTATTATTTTCCAATGATAGTGAGTTAACACGTTTTTCCATGGCACAGAAGTACGGCGGGCACCAATTTGGTGGCTGGAATCCTGATTTGGGAGACGGCAGAGGGCTGCTGCTGGGCGAATGGGTGACTGGCTCCGGACAGCGCTGGGACTTACACCTAAAAGGTGCCGGGCCGACGCCCTATTCCCGTTTTGCTGACGGCCGGGCGGTGCTGCGCTCAACGATAAGAGAGTATCTTGCCAGCGAGGCCTTGTTTCATTTGGGCATTCCCTCTTCTCGTGCGCTGTGCCTGATCACCAGTGAAGAGCCAGTATACCGGGAAAAGCAAGAGTGGGGGGCAATGTTAATTCGGGTTTGCCAAAGTCATATCCGCTTTGGCCATTTCGAGTATTTTTACCATAGCCAACAAAAAGATAAATTGGATAAGCTGTTCCAATACTGTCTTAAACATCATTTTTCACACTGTCAAAAAACCGCATATCCTCACTTAGGCATGTTGCAAAACATAGTGGCTGACACCGCAAGTTTGATTGCCAAATGGCAAGCCTACGGTTTCAATCATGGGGTGATGAATACCGATAATATGTCGATCCATGGGATAACGTTTGATTTTGGGCCCTACGCATTTTTGGATGATTTTAATCCCGGTTTTGTATCTAATCATTCGGATCACGCCGGGCGTTATGCCTTTGATCAACAACCTGGCGTTGGCCTGTGGAATCTTAACGCCCTGGCACATGCCTTTACCCCTTACTTGTCCGTTGAGCAGATCCAATCAGCACTGGGTCACTATGAGTTAATTCTACAGAACGACTATGCCGAACTGATGTGCAGTAAATTAGGGCTAAAAACGGGTGATAAAAATAATCAGCCTGTGGTCAATCAATGGTTGGATTTGATGGCACAAGACAAGCGAGACTATAGCCTGAGTTTTAGGCTCTTATGTGACTTTGATGTGCATGGGGGAAATCGTGCGCTGCGGGATCATTTTGTCGACACCAAGACCTTTAGCCATTGGGCTGAGAACTATACAGCCTTGCTGTTAAGCCAAAATATTCAACAGGCACAGCGCCAGCGCAGTATGAAACAATATAACCCGAATTACCTCTTGCGAAACTACCTCGCACAATTGGCCATTGACGATGCTGAGCAGGGGGACTTCACTAAATTCGACACCTTGTTAGAGGTGCTCAGAGATCCCTTTGGGGACGAACCGGCCTATGCTCAATACGCTAAACCTCCTCCTCGCTGGGGTAAACATCTGGAAATTTCATGCAGCAGTTAGTGTGGAAATTCTTATTACTGGAGGAGCAGAACATCATTCAGCTTGAGCTGGAACCCAAGCTTAACTGGGAATCTTTTACCGAGCTGGCTGAGAGCTTCTGTTTCCAATTTAAGCTGCAAAAAATTAGCTTGAGCCTGGGAGCCGATCGTGCTCAATTACATTTCAATACCGGCTTAGGTGATTTTTTATTGTACTATGAAAGCCTGTGTGATTCGTTGTGGGTTGAGGTGTTTGTCCGCGAAAATAAAAAGCAACTTACTGATTTTTATAATTTAAAATTAAATGTGTTGAGGTGAAAATGTTAGGCTGCCAGCGTGTTATTATTGCTTAAGCGCCAGCGTTTTTAAAACGTTTTGCTAGAGATGAGTCGAGAGCAGGAGTATAAAAACCGAAAATATGGATAAGATCCGAAACTATTCTCTTATGTGGGTTTTGGCCCTCAATGTATGTTGCTTGAGTGTGTTTGCTGCACAGGATCCACTGGTGATTGATAAACAGTTGAGCCGGACTGACTTACTGAAAAATATAAGTTGGTTAATTGCAGACAAGAACTCTCAGCTCTCGGATGTAAAATATTTACAGGACTGGCGAGCCACACACGCCTTTGCACCGTTACCTGAAAGTAAGAGTTTGTGGGGTAAAATCCAACTAAACTTCAGTAATAATGCCGCTGAAATATACTTTTTGAGCATTGGCAATCCCCACCTTAATCTGGTAGATGTGTATGTGGTCGATGAAAAAAACCGTATCCTAAACTCCTACCTTATGGGAGCTAATCGGGACTTCTCCAAAAGACCTTATCACCATCGTCTATTTGTGGTACCTATCAACCAGAATCAAGAACAACAAATCAGTCTCTATCTAAAAATTAGCGATGATGGGCCGCTGGTGTTTCCAGTCAGTTTGTCAAATCAGGATGACATCGTTATCCAGGAGCAAATCTTACTGGCGGTGATAGGGTTTATTAGCGGGGCGTTGGCCATTCTCGCTTGTTACTTTCTGATCACCTACGTATTATTGCGCAGTCCTATACGTTTTTGGTTTGCCGTTTCCAGTGGCACATTTCTTATTTTATTTCTTAATGTTCAAGGGGTCATTAGTCAACTCACGGGCATCAGCGCCTATATATCCAATGTGACGAGTGTGTTACTTGCATTTTTGTTACTTAGTTTGGCAAAAGTATCCTTTGCCATCTTGGAAAAAGTGCCCGTATATTGGCGCTATGCTGTGTACAGTATCGCTTTGCTGATGCTCGGATGCGCATTTTATTTTAACAGTTATCAACAGACTCTGGCAGCCACTGCCTTGTCGCTGGTTTCAATTATTCTGATCACTGTGTTGTCCGTGTTGTGCCGTAGACGTGATAAAAAAACACCCAATACAGTTTATGCCATTGGTATCCTTATTGTCGCCATTACCGGCCTGGTGCAGGTATCACTGTATGTAAGTGGCATAGCAGCAAATGGCTATTTATCCTTACTGTTTGCTTTTGTGACGATGGTTGGGATAGTAGTGATCGCGCTGGCAATAGAGGCCCATGAGCGCGTACTGACTTATCGACATAACAGCCAACAGCAAAATACGATTAGCGATCTACAACACTTTTACGACTTATTTCGAAATTCCGCCGAAGGTTTATACACCTCTTCATTGGATGGTAAATTGCTGACCATTAATCCTGCTATGTGCAGTTTATTTGGTTATGCAGATGAAGAGCAAATGCTGTCTAATGTCACCAGTACCACAGAGTTTTATGTTAATCCTCAGGATCGGGAACACCTGCTAGGTGAAATTCATCAATATGGCGTGGTCTTAGGCAAAGAAATCAAGGGCTTGCGTAACGACGGTTCCGAGTTCTGGTTCTCCATCTCTGCGCAGATTAAGCAAGAGCAAGAACAAAAATTTATGTTTGGCTCCATTTTTGATATCACCCAACGCAAACAATCGAATATTAGCCTTGCGTATCTTGCTACCCATGATTCGTTAACGGGCGTCTATAATCGCCGGGAATTTGAGCGCAGACTGGCTGAGGGTTTATCCAATGCACAGCATTTAAACAGTGACCTGACCCTGTTGTATCTGGATCTTGATCAATTCAAGGTGATTAACGACACCTGCGGACACAAGGCTGGAGATATTTTGCTCAAACAGCTTTCGCAAAAACTCAACACTGCGGTCATGCCAATAGGCATGTTGGCCCGACTCGGTGGCGACGAATTTGGCGTCTTGTTGGAAGGTGATAACGCACAAATGTCTTATTTGGTGGCGAACAAATTAATCACTGCCGTAGAGGCGTTTCGCTTTATTTGGGAAAATCGCATTTTTACCCTTGGGATCAGTATCGGTCAGGTTCCCTGGCAGGCAGATATTAACACGCCGGAACAGTTACTCAGCATGGGCTACTCGGCCTGTTACATGGCTAAGGAGCATGGGCGTAATCAAGTCCATACGTATTCCCAAGCAGATAAGCACATGCAGCGTTACGCATCTGAGTCATCCTGGTTGTCCCATATTAATCAGGCTTTGGAACATGACGGCTTTGAATTGTATTATCAGCATTATCATTCTCTGAGCAAAGCATCCTTAGGCTACCACTATGAATTATTGCTGAGAATGCGTGATCAGGGCGGAAAAATCATCCCTCCCTCGGCATTTTTTCCGGCAGCCGAACGTTACAACTTAACAGCACAAATTGATCGTTGGGTCATCAATGACTATTTCAAATGGCTGGGGGCGCATCCACAACATAAGGCTGAGGTCGGTCGTTGTAACATCAATTTAAGTGGCCACTCTTTGGCAGATAAGGAGTTAAAACTATTTATACTCAACGCCTTTGAGAAATACGCCATACCCTACAACATCATTTGTTTCGAAATAACGGAAAGTATGGCTATTGTAAAAATGGACGATACAGTAGAATTTATTCAAACCTTTCATAAGTTAGGCTGTTTGTTTGCGCTGGATGACTTTGGTAGCGGTTTTTCATCCTATAGCTACTTAAAAAATTTCCCTGTTGACCAGGTAAAAATTAATGGACGTTTTGTCAAAGACATTCTGATCGACCCAATAGATATGGCGATGGTTAGCTCCATTAACGATGTCGCTAAAGCCATGGGCATAGAAACGGTTGCGGAATACGTTGAGTCGAAAGAAATTATGGTGGAATTAGGTAAAATGGGTGTGGATTATGCTCAGGGCTTTGGCGTTTGCCGGCCCGCCCCCCTTAACGAATTTAGCCCTTATACCGGCTAGATTGACGAGGTGTCTTCCCTTGTAATAAGGCAAAACGTGCCCATATATATGCCGAAAATCCTTGGAATTGCTTGGTGGCAGCAAATAAAATGAGGCCCCATTAGCTTAGTTTACTAAGTGATTGGGGGGAATGAATGCAGCCACAAACATGCAGTTGTAAGGAAGAGAGCTATACCTATTAACTATTTGAGCGCAGTATCCAAGTATGAAACAAGTTAAGCAAAAATATGAATATATCAGTTCTGCCAAGTTACCGACGCGATGGGGACAATTTAGTATTCATGGTTTTGTTGAAGTGGATAGCCAACAAGAGCATGTGGCCCTGTCTTATGGGCAATGGCAGATTGATGATGTGGTGCCCATGCGTATTCATTCAGAATGTTTGACCGGCGATGCCCTCTTCAGTACCCGTTGTGATTGCGGTGCCCAATTAGAGAAAGCCCTGCAAAATATAGTAGAAAATGGCAAAGGTGTTTTGCTGTACTTGCGTCAGGAGGGCAGGGGCATAGGCCTGTTAAATAAAATCAGGGCCTATCACTTGCAAGATGAAGGGATGGATACGGTAGAGGCCAACGAGCATTTGGGATTTGATGCGGATTTGCGGGATTATGGCATATGCAAACTGATGTTAGATCAGCTCAATGTAAGCCGGGTTAGCCTTATGACTAATAATCCAAAAAAACTTGCCGCCTTAAAGGACATGGGCATAGAAGTCGTTTCCCGTACGCCAATTGATCATGGCGTCACGGACGACAACAGAAAATATATTCGTACTAAGACTGAAAAGCTCGGCCACGAGTTTGATCCCCATTTATTAAAATAAAGGCCAAAGAGCAGGCACACTGGTAATTTTTAGCCTTTATTCAGCTTTGGTTAATACTGGTTTAGCTATAACTACCCATAACTTATCTTGCTCAATGGGAAAGTCTTATGCGTCATCAAGGCAAATATTTTTTATTATATTTATCTATAGTGTGTTTTTTTATGGGTGGCGCTGTGCCATTTGCCCAGGCGCAGCAGGCTAATACCCTTGAAAAAAACACCAAAAGTCAGGAAGGAGCTGAAGTTCTAAATCAAGCGGAACTCGAGCAAATTCTGGCACCCATCGCCTTGTATCCTGACACTTTACTTTCACATATTCTGGTGGCCTCAACCTATCCATTAGAAGTGGTGCAGGCTGCACGCTGGCGGGCAAAAAACCAGACATTGGATGAACAGGAGGCACAGGAGGCGGTTGAAGATAAAGACTGGGATCCCAGTGTTAAAGCCCTGGTGCCGTTTAATGACTTACTGCAAACGTTTAGTGAAGACTTAGATTGGCTACAGTCTTTGGGTGAAGCCTTTTTGTTCAACGAAGATCAGGTGCTTGCGAGTGTGCAAGGCTTGCGTCAAAAGGCTTATGCTCAGGGAAATCTGCGAGATAATGACTATCTGAACGTAGATCAGGACGAAGGGTCGATCGTTATTGAGACGATTGAAAAAGAAGTCGTTTATGTGCCTTATTACGATACACGGCTTGTTTATGGAAGTGGGTGGTGGGGAGCGTATCCTCCTCATTACTGGCACAGACCTAGCCACTATGTTTGGCGCGCGGGTTTGTACTGGAGTCCTGGGTTTTATATTCGCCCCAGCTTTTATTTTGGCGGTTTTAATTGGCGGGATCGCCACCTGGTGGTGGACTATCACTATCGCAACACTTCCCATAGCAACTGGAGCCAGCATTTCGCGCATAATCCTGGTCTAACTGTACGGGTGCGCGAATATCCTCGTTGGAGCCACAATACGCTCCATAGACGAGGGGTACGCTACCTACATAGCCAAAATGCCAACCGCTATGTGAGTGCAGATAAAGGGGGGCACGGTAAAACGCGGCATCAGATTGATAAACAACGTGTGCTCAATGTTGAGCACTTAAAAAATAAACACCGGAGCCAGCAGGTCAAACAAGGTCTGGCGGCGGCTAATAAAGGCCATAAACAGTCTGCCCATAAAGAACCGTTTGCTAAAGCCCAACAGGGGCGTAGTCGCCAGCCAGGCATGGCCCATTCATCTGGCCAGAGAAATAAGCCTGATGGCAATAATCACCAACAGCGTTTGATTAACGTGGCTAAGGGACAGCAGCGCAGCAGGGGGGTGACACAGGCCCGGGGCGGGAGAAAAACGCAATATCAACGCTCGCTCGCTAATGCACCGCAAGCCCATAGTGCTAAAGAAGCACAGCCCTATGTGCAAAACCAGGTAAGTCACAAGAGTACCTACCGTACAAACAGCAATGAGAGGCAGGGTAAAAGCCGGGATAAAAGCCAAGGCCGCTCCTCATCGGTCCATAACAAGTCGCGGCCGGTAAATACCTCAAGGAGTGAACACAAGCAGTCTCGCCACTAATACCAATTCCTTGTGGTGATTGGTATAAAGATGAGTTTTGTCGCTATTTTAAAGGTCATTTATCTCTCTTCGGTCAAAATGGAATATACCCCTTTGGCCAAGCTTTCCTCAATTTGCGTCAAAACTCCCCTTTCAAAAGGTAGATGACTAATTAATAACATTCAGGTGCAGTAAAATTTGTTAATATTCGCTCATGTATCCTAATAGTCATTTATTACATTATGAAGTTTGAAGGCAGTCATATTCTCTCGGTTAACCAGTTTGATCGCCCGGCGATTGAACAGGTATTTACCATCGCCAATCAAATGTTACCCTACGCCAAGCGTCAGAAGCGCACGACGGTGTTAGATGGGGCTATTCTGGGTAACTTATTTTTTGAACCCAGCACACGAACCCGGGTCAGCTTCGGTACTGCGTTTAATTTACTCGGTGGCGATGTGCGTGAAACCACCGGCATGAGCAACTCTGCCCTGGCTAAGGGGGAATCCTTGTATGATACAGCCCGGGTATTAAGCGGTTATTCGGATATTATTGCTATGCGTCATCCAGACTCAGGCTCGGTGGCCGAATTTGCTGAAGGGAGTCGGGTGCCGGTTATTAATGGTGGCGATGGGGCGAATGAGCACCCTACCCAGGCCTTATTGGATTTATATACCATTGAAAAAGAGCTGAATTATCACGGAGGCGCTATCGACGGAATGCATATCGCAATGATTGGTGATCTTAAATATGGGCGGACCGTACACTCCCTATCTAAATTACTGTGTTTATTCAAAAATATTCGCTTTACCCTAATATCGCCCAGGGAGTTGGCTATGCCCGATGCGATTATCTCTGCGATAGAAGATGCGGGGCATCAATATAAGATAACCGAGCAACTGGAAGGCAGTGTTGATGCGGATATTTGCTACCAAACGCGGATCCAGGAAGAGCGCTTTCCTTCCCAGGAAGAAGCCAATCAATATCGCGGCAAGTTTCGTTTAAATCAGCAGATTTATACTAAACATTTTCAATCGAAAACAGTGATCATGCACCCTCTGCCCAGAGATTCGAGAGCGGAGGCCAACGAGTTGGACAATGACTTAAATCTTCACCCTAACCTGGCGATATTTCGCCAGGCTGACAACGGCGTATTAGTCAGAATGGCGCTATTCGCCCTGACACTTGGGGTAGAAAGCAGGGTCAGCAAGTTTGATCAAGACGTACACTGGTACACGGGCGTATAAAACGCTAATCACAACACTCATTTATAGAAGAAGTCCCTATGCACTCCAGACACACTATGCAAAAATCAGAGCAACTTTTTAGCCGCGCACAAAAACATATTCCCGGTGGCGTCAATTCCCCCGTCCGGGCGTTTAAAGCCGTTGGGGGAACACCCCCTTTCATCACCAGGGCTGACGGCCCCTATCTCTATGATGCCGATGGCAAGCGCTATATTGACTATGTACAGTCCTGGGGGCCAATGGTGCTAGGGCATAATCATCCCAAAATCCGTCAAGCGGTGATCGATGCTGCACAAAATGGCTTAAGCTTTGGTGCACCAACCGAAGGGGAAGTGCTGATGGCCGAGATGGTGAACAGCATCGTCCCGTCCATGGAAATGCTGCGCATGGTGAACTCTGGCACCGAGGCGACCATGAGCGCCATTCGTCTGGCGCGAGGTTTTACCCAGCGAGACAAAATTCTTAAGTTTGAGGGCTGTTATCACGGCCACGCAGACGCGCTTCTGGTTAAAGCTGGCTCTGGTGCCCTGACCTTTGGTGTGCCCAGCTCGCCGGGTATTCCAGCTGATTTTGCTAAGCATACTCTGACCATGGAATATAATAATCTGGATTCGGTGGCCAGGGCGTTTGCGCAACATCCAGACGATATCGCCTGCATAATTGTCGAGCCCGTTGCCGGTAACATGAATTGTATTCCACCGGTGGAGGGATTTTTGCAGGGTTTGAGAGATATTTGCGATCAATACGGCGCCTTGCTGATTTTTGATGAGGTCATGACGGGCTTTCGGGTTGCCCTTGGAGGGGCTCAGGAAAAATATTCAATCACGCCGGATCTCACTTGTTTAGGTAAGGTGATCGGCGGCGGCATGCCAGTTGGTGCATTTGGTGGTAGGCAGGACATTATGCTGCATATTGCACCGACTGGTCCGGTATACCAGGCAGGCACGCTTTCGGGCAATCCTGTGGCGATGGCAGCGGGTTTAGCCTCTTTGCAGGAAGTGCAGCGCCCGGGCTTGTATGAGGGCTTAAGTGAGGCGACCCAAACCCTGGCCGAGGGGATCAAAACGCGGGCAAAAAGTCATGGCATTCCCATGTCGGTTAACTATGCAGGCAGCATGTTTGGCTTATTCTTTACCGATGTGCAGCGGGTGACGAACTATCAGCAGGCGACCACGTGTAATACTCAGCAATTTAATCTTTTTTACCATGGCATGCTGGATCGGGGCGTTTATTTGGCACCAGCCTCTTATGAAGCGGGCTTTGTCTCCGCTGCTCATTCGCCGGATATTATCCAGCAAACTTTGGATATCGCCGATCAGGTACTGGCGGATGTGGCCGCTAACAGTTGATAAGCCTGTTGCAACACCTGTCCCATCCTATTAGTGTTTTATTATTGACCGGTATTGTTATTATGGGGGCACTAGTCATGGTGCTATTCAAAAAACTGTTGTCAAAAGAGCAAGGCACAAAACCGGATTTTATAGGTAGGGCAAGTGCGGGTTCTAAGCCCGTCGATGCAGAGATAATTCAACGCTTTAAAGATAAAGCAGATCAGGCGATGGATCTGACCAATACCTACCGTAAGTTTGTACCCAAACAATTTGTCAATCACTTTGCCAAGTATGGTCCTCAGTCACTAGAATTAGGCTATGCGGATGAAGCCGATTTAGCCATTTTATTCTGTGATATACGGGGATTTACGGGCTTATCTGAACGAATGTCCCCACAGGAGGTAATGAACTTTTTAAACTCCTATTTTATGCGGATGAATGATCCAATCCACCAAAACGGCGGCTTCATTGATAAGTTTATTGGTGATGCCATCATGGCATTATTCGATCATCCAAATGGCAGCAGCAAGGAGAAAGCTGTTGACGCCATCAGATCAGCACTTGATTTACGTTACGCCCTCAATGTTTATAACCAACATAGAAGTAATAGTAAGTATCCCCCTATCAATATTGGCATCGGCATACATTTTGGTCCGGTGGTCATTGGCACCGTAGGCTCCGATGACCGTATGGATACCACAGTGATAGGGGATAGTGTCAATATGGCTTGTCGACTAGAGGCCCTGGCACCTCTGTATAATACTGACATAGTGGTAAGCGCCCATATACTTGATGTGGCAGACGCTGCAAAATACTTTTGCTTCCGGATACTGGATTGGGTCCGGGTTAAAGGACGAAAGGCGCCTATTGAAATATACGAGCTGATTGATCATCAAGCCAAAAGTGTACAGCAATTAAAACTTGCCAATGCCCTCTTAATTCAACAAGGATTGACCTATCGAATCAAGCAGCAATGGCCCCAAGCCATAGCCCACTTTGAGCAAGCTTTGAGGATTAACCCCGTGGACTCCTTGGTTATCCATCACCTGGAGCAATGTGAGATTTTACAGAAGCAACCCTTACCTAAAAACTGGGACGGCGCTCTGGTCCTGTAACACAGCGGGGCTGGTTTAGGCCACTGAAGCTCCCACTTTGGGCCTCTTTTCAAGGGAGGTGGATATAAACCAGCACCTGTTCCCTGGACTAATTGATATTCGTGCTCTCGAATATCTTATCCGCCGACGAAGCAACGAAGCCCTGATATAGGGTTCCGCAGGCCATTGGGTAGCGCTGGGCGAATTCATAAAAACAGCTTGGGATCACTTTTTTACTATCAGCAAACTGTACTTCAATGTTATCTGCCATGGTTGATGATTGCGCTAAATGCACATCCGAGCCGCCTTTAATCTCACCACCAGAAGTATTGAGTACAAAGCCTGATTCTTTGAGCTTGGCGTTGACATCGGCGAGTAGTTTAAAGTGGGACATATGGTTCAGGCTCACCGTAAAGTGATTGGCCCGAAAGCCCCAGGCTGACATCCAGGCCGCATATTCAGACTCGGCTAACAATGTTTTATATTGGGCGCTGCTAATTTGCCAGTGTGTGCCGGAGTACAAAAAACCATCATGGTCACAGGCATCGTCCGCAATGTTCGCGACCATCTGTTGGATAATATCCTGCGCTTCGGTGGATAGCTCTTCTACCAACAACTCGCTGATAAACACTTTGGGTTGATTATTGTCAGGATGCTCAAAATGACTGGCTCTTAGTTTTTTCTGTTCAAAGGTATATTGGCCCTTTTCCTCATAGCCCAGAGCGAGAAAATGCGCCGCCAGCTTGTCCAGGTTTATTTTTGCAAAATTGAAGGTGCGCAGGGCAATATGGTCATTAACCAAGGCGGTATTTCCTGCGCCTTCATGCTCGCCTAATAATTGATGAATTTTGTGGGCTGAAGGGGTAATACTTAAGTAGTCTTGCCATAAATTGGCAAATAAGGTGTCGATTTTGCTGTGCATGGTGGGTGTTTTTTCACTCAGAATAAAGCCCCTCAAACCTTAGGCTGAGGGGCTGGTTGTGTTTAGAAAATATTAAAGACTATTGATAGTTTTAAGGTCGAAGACGCTCATTATCCGAAGCTGAGCGTCTTCATTAAATATACATTTAGTCAATATACAAGCCAGGATTCAGCGTGCCGGGCAGGCTCACTTTGTCAAGTTCAACTGACGCTACCGGGTAGGCGCAATAGTCAGCAGCATAGTAGGCACTTGCCCGATGATTTCCGCTTTCGCCTATGCCACCAAAGGGTGCTGCGCCGCTGGCGCCGGTAATCGGTCGGTTCCAGTTGACAATACCCGCTCGGATGCGCTGATAGAAATGCTGATACAAGTCTTCGCTGTCAGATAATAAGCCGGCAGATAAACCAAAACTGGTGTTATTTGCCTCATCAATCGCCTCATCGAAATCCCTGTAACGTATCACTTTTAACAAAGGACCAAAGTGCTCTTCGTCCGGTAAGTCGGCCAGGATATTCGTCACGTCGAGGATCCCCGGGCTGACAAAGCCTGAATCCGTATCCAGGTGCTCCAGGGCAAGCAAAGGACTGGCACCCAGGGCGATTAGCTGGGCCTGGGCACTGGCCATTGCGGCGGCAGCATTGCTGGATATCATGGCACCCATAAAGGGCTGCTCTTTTGCGTCATAGTCACCGACCCGAATGCGTTTTGTGGCAGCCACTAATTTGCTAAGTATCGCATCCCCTTGTTCGCTTTGTTCAATGAACAGCCTGCGAGCACAAGTACATCGTTGTCCGCTGGTGACAAATGCCGACTGAATAATATCGTGCACTGTGGCCTTGATATCGCTTACATCTTTGACAATAAGCGGGTTATTACCGCCCATTTCTAGGGCGAGGATCTTGCCAGGATGTCCAGAAAATTGCTCGTGTAAAATTTTTCCCGTGCGGGAGCTGCCGGTGAAAAACAAGCCGTCCAGGCCCGGGTGGGCGGCCAGAGCTTTACCTGTTTCAACTTCGCCTTGCAGCATGTTCAGCACGCCATCAGGCAGGCCTGCCAGTTGCCATAACTCCAGGGTCTTTTGTGCCACTACCGGGGTTAGATCGCTGGGTTTAAAGACGATGGTATTACCGGCCAACAATGCCGGAACAATGTGTCCATTGGGCAGGTGGCCGGGAAAGTTATAGGGACCGAATACCGCGACGACACCATGGGGTTTATGGCGAATAAACGCTTTGCCCAGGGGGATAGGATTCTCTACCGTCCCTGTGCGTTCCTGATAGGCTTTTTTTGACAGAGCAATTTTGCCAATCATCGCGCCGACTTCTGTGGCCGTTTCCCACAGGGGCTTGCCCGTTTCCTGAGCAATGGCAAATGCCAAGCTGTCTTTGTTTTCAGCCAGTAGTTCGGCAAAACGTTGCACAAACACCAGGCGTTCATCAAAGCTAAACTCACTCCATGACACAAATGCCTTACGCGCGGCACTTACCGCTTCGTTAACCTGAGTGGCAGATGCGGACACTGCCTGCCAAATAACCTGCTTCTTAGCGGGGTCAATGGACTGAATGGGATGGCCTTCGCCGGCTTGCCATTGGCCCGCGATAAAATGTGTATGTGTATTCATGTTTAAATCCTAATTTTTTATGCGCTTAACGTGCTGGGCGCAAAACGGATGGCATCGCCATCTGATACACCCAAGGCCTTAGCTGCTTGTTGAGAAATAAAGGCAAGCTGTTGATCTTCATCGATTAATAAGCTGATTGACGCGCCACGAAAATCCTCAAGTAAGGTGTTGATCGCAAAAACGTCTTTGCCCAGCGCCGCCTTATTTTCGTCTATTTTGACCGGTAATTTAGCGCTGGCTTGGGCAGTACGAACGTGCTTCAAATTAGCCTCTACCGTGGGGCCGGCATCGAAGATGTCCACGTATCCCCGGCAACTAAAGCCTTCTTTTTCAAGCATTTTTAAGGCAGGTTTAGTCTTTTCATGGACCCGGCCGATGACCGACTGTGCTTCTTTGCTGAGCAAATTGACGTAAATCGGATATTTGGGCATTAACTCAGCAATGAACTGCTTTTGCCCTATGCCGGTTAGATAATCCGCCGTAGGGAAGTCCATTGAGAAAAAGTGCTCTTCAAGCCATTGCCAAAAAGGTGATTGGCCATCTTCATCGCTAATGCCGCGCATTTCGGCAATAATAATTTCTGCGAAACGGTGCCGGTGCTCCATCATAAACAGGAAGCGAAACTTGGAAAGTAAGCGCCCGTTTAGCCCTTCACGGGCCGTTTGACGTAAAAACAGTGTACATATCTCTGATACACCCGTGTAGTCGTTACACAGGGTCAATATGTCGACGGTGTTGTATACGTTTAATTCGCGAGAGGCATGCACGACTTTGCTAAGATGATAATGATAGAACGCATCATCCAAGCCTACACCAGAGGCAATGCCGCTGGTGCCGACTACGTCGCCCGTCTGAGTGTCTTCCATCACAAATAAATAACTTGCATTGGATGGGGCATCGATATTCGCCGCGAAAGACTGTTCAGACAGCACAATTTTACTTTTTAACAGCGCTTCATTGACCGGCAATGACGTGAAGCCAATGCCTGATTCTTGCGCAATATCATGCAGTGAAGGGTAATCACTCTGCTTGATTGGGCGAATTATTTTCATGTTCGCTTACTCTTTTTAGGGTGAATTAGGCCTGCACTACTTTAGCAACGGCGCGTTCAAATCGGGCTAAGCCGTCTGTAATATCTTCGTCTGGGATCACCAAGGAGGGAGCAAAACGCACCACATTAGCCCCGGCAATTAAACACATGAGCTGTTCATCGGCAGCGGCAACCAGGAATTCCCGTGAACGACCGGCAAACTTTTCGTTTAACGCGCAGCCTAACAACAGGCCCTTCCCGCGGATTTCAGAGAAACAGTTAAACTTGTTATTGATCACAGTAAGGCCGTCACGGAATAATTGTTCTTTGTGTTTAACCCCGTCTAATACTTCTGGGGTATTCACAACGTCTAATACCGCTTCAGCAACCGCACAAGCTAGAGGATTACCGCCGTAGGTGCTGCCATGGGTGCCCACTTTGAGATGCGCCGCAATGTCGCTAGTGGTTATCATGGCACCAATTGGGAAGCCGCCACCTAGCGCTTTGGCACTGGTGAGTATATCAGGCACTACGCCCAGACCCATATAGGCAAACAGGTCTCCGGTACGGCCTACACCGGATTGAACTTCATCGAAAATTAGCAGTGCATTATGCTGATCGCACAGATCCCGCACACCCTGCACAAATTCTTGTGTAGGGCTAATAATACCGCCTTCACCTTGCAGGGGCTCCATCATCACTGCACAGGTTTTGTCGGACATAACAGCGGCCAAACTGGCTAAGTCATTGTAATCCACATGGCTAATAGCACCTGGTTTTGGACCAAAGCCATCAGAATAAGCTGTTTGCCCACCCACTGTAACGGTAAAGAAGGTACGGCCATGAAAGCCTTGTTTGAAAGCGATGATTTGGTTTTTGTCTTCGCCATGTTTGTCCAGAGCAAAGCGGCGAGCAAGCTTTAATGCTGCCTCGTTTGCTTCTGCACCGGAGTTGGCAAAATAGACTTTATCAGCAAAAGTCGCGTCGCTTAGTTTTTTAGCTAAGCGCAGAGCAGGCTCGTTGGTCATCACATTACTGAGGTGCCAAAGTTTTTCGCCTTGCTCTTTCAAGGTGGCAACCAGTTTAGGGTGGCAATGACCGAGTACGTTAACCGCAATACCACCGGCAAAATCAATATATTCGGTGCTAGCTTGATCCCACACCCGTGAGCCCAATCCCCTAACCGGGATGATCGCTGCCGGATTGTAATTTGGCACCATAACGTCGTTAAATAATTCTCGTGTCACTTTCATTAAGCTGTCTCTGTATTCGGGGCACTAAGGCCAATAAATTGGCGCTATTATTTCAGAAAAAAAACAATTTGTCTGTAGATTAAGCGCTTGGACACCTTGATTTTAAAGGCCTTCGTGTAATGTTGCAGAAATAGTGAATAACTATCTAACTATGAGTTGTTTTGAAATCTCTTAGAGCAGACCCTGTTCGCTGAGAATTAGGCCTCAGGCGGTATCACTTACTATATTGAGTAAAGATGCATGATTATGAGTAAATATTTATTTATTTTCCAAAACTAAATTGAGTGAGCGTATATCTGTGGTTTTTAGCAACGCGAGTGCACCTGGGGGTAAATGTAAGGTGCGTAAAAAATCTTTTGATTGCTGCAGGTCAATTAATTTGCGAGCTTTTAACATTCGATACTTGGCATATGCGTGACCCTGATATAAAACGCGAGCCATCGGAGACATGTCCTGTAGGGGCGTATGATCAGCAAACTCTTGCATGGCGTTGGTGATAAACAGGCGGCGTAAGTCCATTTTTTTGATCATGTCCGAGCTAACTGACATGGCCAGTTCTTCAAGCAAGTAAGTTAGAAATTCACCGGACGGTTCTATTCTTGTCAGGGCAAGATGCTGCTGCTGTTTTTGGTTGGCCTGGGCTTCGAGCAGTGCTTCTCTTCGCACCACTTCAAATAACCTGAAATACAAACGCACAATGATGATTTTGCCAACAATATGTAACATGCCAAGGCTGAAAGCCTGTGCTTCATTAACTTTACTGAGGCTGGCGATCTGTTTGCATGCCACTGCGGTAGCCATGGACTGTTCCCGAATACTAACCTTAAGCTGAGGATAGGGATCGGTAATTTGTGGTAACCAACGACGCATGGCTAAGGATAAAATGACCGGTTTTAAGTTATCAATACCAAAAAAATTCAAAGCAACCCGTAAATTTTCGACGACCACTACTTTGCCCTTATTATCCGTGCGCCGATATTTGGGCATGTTGACCATTTTGATTAAGTCCTGGTATAGCCAGGGAATTTTTTCTGCCGCGATCTCAATTTTTGAGATCGTGGACGCGCGCATAGACAACACATCAAGTAGTTCAGGCAGTTTTTCGTCAACTTGCAGGACTTTATTATATAAGGTATCCACATCTTTAAGGCTTGCAATTAAACGACTTTTTACCTCCAGATCAACATGGCTGCGAGTTTCCTTTAGGTAACTTTGTTCAAGCCTCTTGTTGAGATCTTTCTCTCGTATTGCCTGTTTTTCAACTCTTAGCAGACTTCTGATGGTCTTACTTTGTTCAAGCTCAATGATGCATGAAGTGGCTTCCCCATCAAAAGAGGCGCTCAGTAGGGCTGCTTTAACGCTTATGAATAACTGATTAAATCGAAGATCAATAAGCTGCTGGATAGTGTGTGTTTGAGACATTATTTACTTAGCACTGCTTTTGGGTGAGTAAGTTACTGACCGTTAATATTACAGTAATATTAATTGACTGCCACTGCTAGATCTTTTGCTTGCAGCGAATCATTTTGACCCAGTGTTAAAAAATTGTCCAATATTTGCTGCCCATCAGTAGTGAGCAGTGATTCCGGGTGAAACTGAACTCCCATGATGCTTAAAAATTTATGTTCAATGGCCATCACTTCTCTGGCAAAACCCTGCTCCTGACACCAGGCAGAAACGGTAAACTCATTTGGAATTGAGACTTCATCAAGTAAAAGAGAGTGATATCGCGTGGCCATAAACCCCTGTCCTACACCACGAAAAAGCGCTGAGCCGGTGTGTTGTAGCTGTGAGGTTTTACCATGCTTGATATTTCGGGCCTGAATAAGCCGCGCGCCAAATACCTGTCCTATGGCCTGGTGGCCCAAACAAACGCCGAGTATGGGAATTTTTCCGGCAAACTGTTTGATTGCCTCAAGGGTGATCCCCGCTTCATTTGGCGTACAGGGTCCGGGGGAAAAAACCAGATATTCCGCTTGGTATTGGGCAATCTCTAGACAATT
>JBLHIW010000018.1:0-22872 GCA_047618055.1 Paraglaciecola sp.
TTTAGCCGGGTCGATACCACACGCAAGATAGAGGGCCAAGCCATCTAAACAGGCAGCGTATAAGGCTTTGGGATCCTGGCGCACCGTTATCGCATGTAAATCAACTAACATGTAAAGACAATCATGCTGGTCCTGCATGTCAACCCACTGGCGCAGGGCACCCATATAATTGCCGATAGTGAGTTGTCCGGAAGGCTGGCAGCCGCTGAGTACAATTGATTTGGTCATGTTGATTTAGTCTGTTTGTGTTGCTTCAGTGAATTTATACGCGAGCCAATGTTAATTCGTCGCGCATTTGGCGGATAACGTGCTGGTAATCTGCTTGCTTAAAGATGGCGGAACCGGCGACAAACATATCTGCCCCTGCTTCTGCGATGGCACGAATATTATCGACTTTTACGCCGCCGTCAATTTCTATTCTGATGTCTTTTCCACTGTCTTGCACTAATCGTTTTACTTTGCGTAATTTTTCTAAGGTTTGTGGAATAAACGATTGTCCTCCAAAACCCGGATTAACCGACATTAGCAAGATGTGATGCAGCTTATGAATAACGTTTTCAAGATGGCATAGGGGCGTGGCAGGATTAAGCACCAGTCCTGGTTTACATCCTGCGTCAATGATCAACTGGATGCTGCGGTCAACATGCATTGAGGCTTCAGGATGAAAACTAATATAGCTGGCACCGGCTGCGGCGAAGCTAGTAATCATCTGGTCAACCGGTTGCACCATTAAATGCACATCAATATCAGCTGTGACGCCGTGATCTCGTAGTGCCTGGCAAATCATCGGGCCAATCGTAAGATTGGGTACGTAGTGATTATCCATCACGTCAAAATGAATAACATCGGCACCTGCAGCGAGCACCGCATCGACTTCCTCACCCAGCTTGGTGAAATTGGCTGATAATATTGACGGCGCTATTAGAAAGGGATGCATACGAATACTCTTTTGAGAAAAGTGTCACTTTACCCAAAAAGCGTCTGGGACAAAAGCATTGTCAATGCACCAAATGAGAACGCCCGATCAAAATTGGTGCATCAAGGGTGAGATATCGCTCAGATGATTGCATAGGCCTAAGGGTGAAATCAAAATAAAACGTATATAAATCATTTAGATATTTTGATTATTCAAGCCGAGAAATGAAATAACTATTGCGGCATCAGATTTGCTTTAACTCAAGTATAAAAATGATAAAAATCATCCAGAACGACAACTTAAGACATTGGAACTAGTGTAAATAAAACGGAGTACACATGAGAATATTAAAACAAACAGCAATAGTGGTCGCGGTATTGTCCGCATCGGGTGTGAGTCTAATGGCTAATGCTGAAGTGAGTGCCAACGTGGGTGTAGTGTCTCAATATCACTTCCGTGGAATCGAGCAAACATCAGGTGCATCTGCAAGTGCTGGGCTGGATTATGAGAATAAGGGCTTTTTTGTAGGCACTTGGGCAGCAGATGTGGATGATGGCCTTGAAATTGACGTTTATGGCGGTTATGGAATTGAATTAGATAATGGCTTGTCCTTAGGGTTTGGTGCGACTACTTACCAATATACCGGAGACTTTGATTCAGCCTATAATGAAATCAATTTGAGCGCAGGGTTTGGCTTGTTCAGTGTTGGCTACAGCGTGGGTAAGTGGGATGGAGTGGTTGGTGATGAAGTGGCTACTGAAGGAGATTATACAATTTTAACCTTGGCCATAGAAAAAAATGGTTTTAGTGCTACGTTTGGAACCTATGGAAAAGACGCTGAGGGGGAGTATTTTGACGTAGCCTATGGCACTGAAATTGGCGGATTTGATGTGGGTGTTGGTATCCTTTTCAGTGGTTCTGATCTTAATGATGACGAATCATTGTACTTTTCTTTAAGCAAGTCATTCGATATGTAATACCTATTACGATCAGGAATTGCTTATTGAAAGATTGTAAGTTTTTTAAAAAGGACACTCCAGTGTTCTTTTTTGGTTTTTATCCCAGAAAAACTAATAATTTCGATGAACGTGCAAACAATCGGGATAAACTGGTGTTGTTGATATTTTGTACATCGGTATAATGCAACAAAATATTTCAGGGGTGGCAAGGTTATGAAAAGGAAGTTAAGAGGTGTGTTCACACTTGGAGCTTGTGCTGTGGTCGCCGTGATGGCTTTTGCACAAATTCCGGGCAGTGAAGGATCATTATTTTGCAGTTGCCCCCAATCCGTCAGTCTTGACCATGAATTACCGATGAGCCATCCCATCAATCGCTGTGCTACAGAGCAGAGCAGTGGGGTCAGTTGGTCTTCATGGATCAGTGGTCGCTCGACCTCTTATCAGTTCCATTTTATTGATTTGTTGGAGTTATTATCCCGTCATTCGGAAGCACCAAAAGAACAAGCACCTACTCAATCATGAGGCTCAATGCAAAAGTTCAGAACAAACCCAGCATCCTGGATGTGGTGAAAAGTGTCGCGGCCAGCGTGTTTGGTGTGCAAAGTGCTGCAAATCGTGAGAAGGACTTTCAGCATGGCTCTGTTGTTCCTTACATCGTGGTCGGGGTGATTTTCGTTTTGGGCTTGATCCTTACTTTAGTCTTTATCGTCTCACTCGTTTTACCAGGATAATATTCCGCCGCTAATTGATCGCCGATAAGCCCGTTTTAGGGTGATTTGTATAAGGCCAGCAGTTCACTTACTTTATTCCTCCCCTCGCCATTTTGGCTGATAGTGCGGCTCACCTCTAAGGTACTCAGTTGGGCTTTTATATATATATCCCGGGTAAATTCCGTGTTGTGGTTGCTGACAAGCACCGGTATGCCGCGGTCTCTTGCCGCTCGATGAGCGATAGTGGCTAAGTTGGCTTGATCGTCCAGGGAAAAACCTGCTTTGGAATAGGTACTAAAGTTAGCGGTAACGCTGATAGGAGCATAGGGCGGATCACAGTAAATTACTGAGCCTTTGCGGGCTCTGGAAAATACCTTCTCATAGGGTTCACAAATAAAGGTGGCATACCTGGATTTTTCGGCAAAATTGTAAAGCTCTTTCTTGGGAAAATAAGGCGCGTGGTAGCGCCCGAAAGGCACATTAAATATGCCACTTTGATTGTAACGACACAGGCCGTTAAAGCCAAAGCGATTGAGGTATAAAAACAGTACTGCCCGGCGATAGATGTCGGTGCTTTGGTTAAATTCCTGACGAAAGGCGTAATAACGATCTGGGTCGTTGTTTTTGGCACAAAATAGCGTTTCACTGTCGCTAATATAGGCTTCTGGCCCTGTTTGTAGGATTTTATATAGGTTAATGAGATCCGGGTTAATGTCATTTAGCAGATAACTAGGATAGTCGGTATTCAAAAAAACCGATGCCGCTCCAACGAATGGCTCGATCAATTTTTTGGCATCGGGCAAATGTGCCTGGATCTTTTCTACCAAGCGATATTTGCCACCGGCCCATTTTAGAAAAGGTCTATTTTTTTTATTTGTTAGCAACAATTCTACTGATACCTAGGGAAAGATAAGATAGTTTAGGCAAGGCAATTTATTGCTCCTGCATAAAATGGCATTCTCGGCATCCATGACGATTGCGGCGATTGTAGCGGGGCTTGGTTAAAACAACAAACAATGATCGTGCTTAATTTTTTGTTTGATTAATCTCTGTTTGTACCTGGCGGCTAGTTTTAGCAAAAGGCACACCTTGTCGCATGGCCAAAGGCAAGCTTGCACTGGCTTGGCTGGCCGCTAATGGGGACAAGTAATCTGTGTTGTGTAATAACACAAACCAGTCATTACCTTGACGTTGGGTCTTATAAATCCACAGTTTCGCTTGTAACTGATTGTCTTGAATATATTCCCGCATGGTCTGCACCTTGCTCATGGCTGCAATTTGCAGTAAATATTTATCCTCAGGCAGTGACAATAATGTCTCTTCATTATATTCATAAATAGGCATTTTTCTCCCTTGTTTGCCTGTATTTGGCCGGGGCACTGCGGCTATCTCGCTTAGGGGGACAAAAGCCTTTACTGCAGTGGTTTGCACAGTGAGCTGTGCGACCGAGGTGATGTCTTGCACCTGGTAGTCATCAACGACACCATCCCGCGCTGGTGGACGTAATTCATCTGCAGGCCTCACTGCTTGTCCGTTTAAAGGGATGTTTGCGTCTTGGCTCTGCAGTTTGCTGCCCACAATGCGCTTTTTACCGGTGTTTTGGGCTGCCCGACTTTGAATGAGCGGGGTGGCAAGGGGGAGTGCAACATCCGTTTTACCCTGATTACGGGCGGCTTTATCTATCTGTCTGACAGCACTTTGCCAATCAGTGACCAGGGCATTAGGATCAACTGCTTTCTCCTCTATGCTACCCGGTGTAATGGCTTGTTTTGTAAGTGCGTCAGATGGGTCATTGGCAACGCGATCAGCTTGACTGACGGCAGGTACAGGGAAGGCTTGCCTTATACCCTGTGGTGGAAGCTGTTCTGCCATTGAAGGCGTTTCAGTCGAGGCCTTACCAGGTTTTGAAAATATCATTGATATCTGAGTCAACAATGATGAAGGGGCTTGTGGGTACTGCCACCATAACATTCCGCCAAATACGCTGATAAACACAATGCCTACCAAGCTCAGCAACCAGCGTTTTGCCAGCACCGGGTTGATCGGTTCATAATGTTGTGCTCTTCCCTTTATACGCTCAGCAAATTGCTCCCGTTTAGTATGGATCAACTTTTCTAATTCCGTCTGGGAGACATCTGTTTCGGCGTTACTGATAGATTGACTACTGAGCAATATAGGTTTGTTACCCGTGTTGGCCGGTAGCCAGCTTTTTGCTTGTTCGGCCCATTGGGGATCGGCAAATAACAGCACATTGAGATGTTGCTTGTTGCTGGCAAAGCGACTTTGTAAGACCAGTTCCCATAATTCTTGCAGGAGTTTTTGCGGTAAATTTTCGGCATGAGAAATACTGATAAGCACCGGGCCATCATAGCCATTAAGGTCCGCCAATAGCTGGTCAAGGGGTAGGCTAAAATCCCCCGGGGCTTGGCGACCCATCAGTTGTTTAAATATTTGACTACGATATTCATTTAGCGAAACGTCTTCGGTGGCCTGAACGATCGCCACCTCGGCATTTTCACTTTGATGGCCCAGAAACGCTTCGATAATCTGAGTTTGTTGGTTAATTTTGTCACCACTCACAAAAATCAGTTGTGAGGAGTAATTAACTAAATGTTCCAGGCGGCTATGTAGTTCTGATATTGCCATGCTTTGCTTATCGACCCTAATGTATTACCCGTTCGCCTGAGGGGCAGAGTTTATGTAGACAAAACGGCGCGTAAAACTTCATCTGTCACCTCGCTGGTGACCACCGCCTGTCCTATTCCCTGGGGAATGACAAAGTTAAGTTTGCCTGCCTGTACCTTCTTATCATGTCGCATATGTTTGACAAACTCATCAAAGCCCATTTTCTCTGGCGCCGCAGTGGGTAAATCAAATGCCTGGAGAAACGTAAGGATGCGACTGAATTCTGACGGTTCTAGCCAACCCATCTCCTGTGCAACATGTGAAGCAAGAATAATGCCTGTTGCGACGGCTTCCCCATGCAGCCAGTTGCCATAGCCTTGCTCTGCTTCAATGGCGTGGCCAAAAGTATGGCCCAAATTGAGTAAGGCCCGAAGTCCTGATTCCCGTTCATCGATCGCCACAATTTCTGCTTTTATCTCACAGCAGCGCTGGATCATGGTTTGCAACGCTTTCGGCTCTTGGGTTTTGATCGCCTGTTGATTGTCTTCTAGCCAGATGAAAAACGCGGCATCATAAATGATCCCGTATTTAATCACTTCTGCCATGCCAGCAGAAAATTCTCGTTGCGGCAGTGTCATTAAGCTACGGGTGTCGATAAACACCGCTTTGGGTTGGTAGAAGGCACCAATCATGTTCTTGCCAAGGGGGTGGTTGACAGCGGTTTTTCCACCAACGGACGAATCTACCTGAGATAGCAAAGTGGTGGGGATTTGGATAAAGGGCATGCCCCGCTGAAAGCTTGCCGCGACAAAACCGCTTAGGTCGCCAACAACACCGCCACCCAATGCGATGAGTGTCGTGTCTCTGGCCGCCGACATTTCAAGTAAGCGGGTTATCACCGCCTCAAAATTGTGCAGGTTTTTGTGCTGCTCACCATCGGGCAGGGTGATAGTTTCAACATCAAAACCCGACAAATTGTCAATAATGCTCTGGGCATACAAAGGCCCGACCACATCATTGGTCACTAGCACAACTTTGTTGGTTTTTAAGTAGGGCCCGATGAGGTTTTGTTGTTTTAGCAGATCGGCCTGAATGAAGATAGGGTAGCTGCGCTCACCCAACTTAACGGTAAGTGTTGACATAAGCGCGACCCTTAAAAATTCGACTATAAAATAATTATAAACCGATTTGTTTGATGATCTGATTGGCCACAGCGCGAGCGCTTTGGTCGTCAGTGTCCACGATATAGTCCGCTGCATCTTCATACATGGGATTACGTTCTTCTGCGAGCCTGCGCAAAACTGCTTCAGGATCATCATTTTGCAACAAGGGTCGACGTTTATCCCTCTGGGTACGCGCCACTTGTTTATCAATGGTCGTTTGCAGGTACACCACGATACCTCGTGCGGATAAACGATTACGTATCGCCTTACTGACGACTGAACCACCACCAGTAGCAAGTACGATCCCCTGCTTGTCAGTTAAATCATTTATGATATTTTCTTCACGAACCCTAAAGCCTTCTTCACCTTCAAGGTCAAAGATCCAGGCGATATCAGCGCCGCTGCGCTTTTCTATTTCCTGATCGGAATCGAAAAATTCTAAGTGGAGTTCGTCTGCGAGATGCCGTCCAATAGTGCTTTTACCAGCACCCATGGGGCCTATTAGAAAGATATTACGTTTTTCAGCCATTTTTTGCTTGTTTCACAATTATGTTTATTTCAGGGGTAGAAAATTACTATCGCGGCTACCCTTTTTGGATTAACCAGACCTCGTTGTCATTTCGAGGCCGGGATTATCTCAGTTTTAACGTGAAATTTGCAAGCTTTGTTCATTTTAGTTGGGAAAATCAGCTGTTTTCCCTATATTTCACTCTAAAATCCGCTAAATTTCTCGTTACTGATAACGCAAAAGGTCTGGTATTAGCTCTTATTGTAGTCTGAGAGACTCGTTGAGTATTTTAGGTGTAACAAAAATGAGCAATTCTCGTTTTTCTTTTATCACCGAAGTGTTCTTAAACAAGTGACCTAATATGGGTAGATCACCTAGTAGGGGAATTTTACTCACATCATCGGCGGTTGTTTGCTGAAATATACCCCCCAGAACAATCGTTTCACCATTTTCCACCAATACTTGCGTACTGATCTCCTGGGTGTCGATGGCTACAGCCGGGCCCGTTGGGGTTGATACGGTTTCACCTCGGGTATCCTGGGTCACCACTAAATCTAAAATGATGCGGTTATCTGGGGTAATGTGTGGGGTGACTTTTAGACTCAGCACCGCCTTTTTGAATTCAACGGATGTGGCGCCACTTGACGTTGCCTGCACATACGGGATCTCGGTGCCTTGTTCAATATAGGCCTCATGTTGGTTGGCCACAGTAATACGGGGACTGGCAATTATTTCCCCTTTATTTTCTGACTCCAGAGCTGACAGCTCCAGGTCCAAAATGGTCCCATCCAGCAGGCGGGCCACTTGTAAGCCAATACGTCCGGCAGGGTTAGCCACCGGTAGATTAACGTTTAAGCGATCGGCCAGACTGGGGATGTTTCCGCCTGCGATGCTTTCGGCGCCTTCCAGTGTACCTGAAATGCCATCATTATCTTGTTGGTCACTGAATCCCCAGCGAACGCCTAGTTGTTCCCCCGAGCCGTCGCGGACTGTCACCATACGTGATTCAATTAAAACCTGCTTAATTGGAATATCCAGCGCTTTAACCAAGGTCTTGGCTTCGTCTATGGAAACTTGCGTATCCCGTAGCAGTAAGGTATTGGTGCGTTCGTCCACCGCTACCGTACCGCGGGGACTTAATATGCTATTTTCTCCGCTTTTCAAAATCGCCGCCATTTCAAGGGCTTTCGCGTAGTTGATTTGCATGTTATCGGAAACTAAAGGGGCCAAATCTTGAACTTGCTGCTTCGACTGCAACTGCTGGGTTTCCCGTGCGGTGAGCTCGTCGGTAGGAGCGATCAGCAATATATTGCCTTCCAAGCGTTTATCTAATCCCCTGATTTTCAATATCATATCAAGGGCTTGATCCCATGGAACACCCGACAGGCTAATCGTGACATTGCCGGTGACCGTATCTGTGGTCACCAGGTTGAAGCCATTAACCTGAGCAATAATCTGTAGTACCTGGCGCACAGGCACATCCTGGAAATCAAGAGAGATGGGCTCTCCGGCATAATTTGCTACGTTGGCTTGCTTTTGTTCTGCGCTAATTTTTTCTATTTCAATGATTAAGCGTTTATTCTCCTTTTTATGACTGAAGCTTACGGCGTGTTGCACATTAAACTCAACTCGCGTGGCATTTTCTGTCTGGAAAGTTTCAATCATATTGACCGGTGTCGCAAAATCTATAACGTCCAATTTAAACAACTGCTCCTTACCTAGGGCGGTATTGGGCAGCAGCAATACCAGCGTATTTTCTGTTTCGTTCAACTGAAGCGGATAATCCGTATTATCAAATACTAAGGTAGCTTGTGCTGCACCCGTTTGCAGGCGCTTAAATTGAATGTCAGTCAAGTGATTGTTAAATACGCTAATCTTGGTCGGCGTGGGATCGACTAATACCAACGGTGTTTCCTGGCTTAAAGATTCAAACGCTATTAAAGCAGCAAACGTCGCGAGCAAACCATACCACCGTGAATGAGTACGATTTGATTTTTTGTTAAAAATGTAACACTCAGACATTTTTTTCTCCTGCCTTTGAAACCATGATTAGTTTGGCGTGCTTTTTTTGCCAACAGCCAGCACCATCGGGCAGCATTTCGGTGTAAGAAACGACGCCATTTTTAATTGAATTTATTTGTCCAAAAAACAGCCCGAGATAATCTCCGACAGCTACCTTGAATAAATTACCTTTGTTTGATTGAATAATGGCCCATTCTTCTTCATCTGCAGTGAAAAAGCCCTTTACAGAGAGGGCGTCAGCACCAAATTTTTCCAGAGCTTGCTTGCTTCGCTTAAAGTCAGGCTGAGTGCAATTGGCTTTGGCTGCAACCCGCGTTTCTATCCCGGTAGTTCTAGGTGCTTGAAAGGGACTGCGCAGTTCGCTGGCCGAATAGACGAAGACAGGCATCGATTTGAACTCGGGGTAAGGTTCAATTGAGACCGGTGTGCTGGCTCTTACCTCAGCAATGTAAATGTGTAAATCATCCAGTTTTACTTCACAAGCATTCATAAACAGCACACTGGATAGGATGGCTAAACGTTTCATTTTACTTGTCCTTGTCCAGGCTTCTCTTGCATCGTAAGTCCTGTGCGGTAGGTCTTTGCCTGAATGTTAAGTTTCAGGGTGTTGGCTTCCTGGGTCACCTTAAAATCATGTACGGTGACAATGCGCGGTAAACTGGCAATACCAGAGGTGAATTGACCGAAATTATGATAGGCACCGCTTACTTCCATCTGTATCGGTAATTCCGTATAAAACTCCTTAGGGATTTCTGGCTGCCAATTTATCAACCTAAACGTCAGGCCAGCGGAGGTGCCTGCCAGAGTGATGTCATCTAACAAACCGGGTGTTTCATTTTTAGTGGGCAGCGATTTCAACATAAATGAAAAGTCCTGTTTAATTCGGGTCAATTGTTCTTCATAGGTTTGTAAATTGACTGCAATGCGATACTTGGCCTCATACTTGAATTTTAGCTCATTTTCACTGGTTTGTGCCCGTTCCAAAGTTGGCAGTTTTGACTTAACCAAAGTGTAATATCCTCCGGCACCGGCCAGAATTACCACAAATAACGCGACGACTGTTTTGATTTCAAAAGGCCAGATGGCCACTTGCTCGAAATCTAGATCATTGATCTCTTTTAATTTACTGAAGTCGAATTTCATTATTTCTTTTCCTCAGTTATGCGGGAAAAATCTGGTGCAACACTAGGATGTATACTAAAAGTAAGCTTAAAATCGCTAACTGAGTCGGATGCAGAGGTGTCGGCCACGATAGAAGAGAGGTCGCCACTACTGAATACCTTTGAGTCTTCAAGGTGCCGCATAAAATCCGCCAGGCGGTTGTTAGACTCGCTTACGCCGAGTACCTCAATTTGATTGTTTTTCCGTGAAAAACTGCGAAATGACAACCCCGGAGGGACTAATTTTACCAGTTCGTCGAGTACTTTTGGCACGGCATTACGGCTGGACTCTAATTGTTCTATTAGCGCCATACGCTGTTCAATTTCTTGTTTGCTTTGTTTAATATCTTTTATTTTTTTAATTTGGCCGTCGAGGACAATAATCTGTTGTTCGATGTATTGATTTCGCTGGTTTTGATTATTAATAAGATTGTCTACTACTGCGCCCACACCGAACATCAGGGACAGGGCACCCAATGCGATTGCAACTAACATAGTGAGGTAGTTTTTCTTCTGTTGCACCCTGAGGTTTTCGCGCCAGGGCAGTAAATTAATGTTTGCCATGACTAAAAGCTCCTGCTAGCTAAACCTGCAGCAATGGCAAGCTGCGGCGCATAGTTCATGATGTTTTGTTTTGCTGCCTGCTCACTAATTTTCATCTCAGCAAAAGGATTAAATACCTGTACGTCTATCGCCAATTCTGCGGCCAAATTTTTTGCGATGTTGGGCAAGTTGCTGCCACCACCACTAATTAATATTTCTGTGGGCCGTGTTGCCTGACGTGCACTGATATAGGTTTGCAAGGCTCTAGAAATGTGTTGTTGTAAATTTGACAAAAAGAGGGGGTAGGCATCTTGCTTCCAATTTTCTGGCAGGGTATCGGCTTGCAATTGCTGTTCGACTTCCGCTCGTTCTAAGGTGTACATCATACCCAGATCCTGGATCAGTGAATCCACACCAAAGCTATGTTCTTTGGTGTAAGTAAGTTGCTTGTTAGATACCACACAGATTTGCAGCAGTGTGGCACCAATGTTGATACAGCATACAGCTTGCTCTAAACGTTTAGGATAAAACTGTTTAATCGCGGCTTCGAGTGAGTATGTTTCAATATCGACAATATGTGCCTCGTAACTGACTTCACCTAATAGGGTTCTGCGCCCGTCAATCATGTCTTTGTGGGCCGCACTTAATAGCACTTCCACCTTATTGCTGTGGGTTTCGCTCGTGTTTAATTCTTCGAAGTCAATATAGACCTCATCCAAAGGATAGGGAATAAGGCTCTCAGCCTCTAGTTCAATCTGGCTTTCCAACTCAAAGTCGCTCTGGTCAGGTTCCATATAGACTACTTTACTCAATACACTGGGTCCGGCTATGGCAATGGCTACGAACTTGTGTTTACTTTTCATCACAAGCTTTATCTTACGTAAAGCTTGGCTGACTGCTTCAAAATCTTTAATATCACGCTCAGCAAAGGCATTGCCATTTATTGCTTCACAAGCAACAGCTTGAACCTTTATTTGATCCTTGTCTTTCTCCAGCAGAACGGCTTTAATATAGCGTGTGCCTATATCCAGACCGATCAACTGCATCTTCTTTTTGCCAAAAAAATTTTTAAACACAAGCGCTTCCAAAAGTAAGAAATTTATTCAACGTAATCATTATTACCTATTTTTTTGTATTTTATGGTTCTAATAACTGTACATAGGTATAAAATGTAGATCATTTATTTAATATTGCACTGGTATCATTGTCTCTGTGAAGTTTCTTAAGCCCGCTCTAATTCTATCATTTGTTGTTATATTGCTTGGTGTTACTCTAACATTAGGTACCTATTTTTATATCAAAGCCGATCTACCGAGTGTGGACATCCTAAAGGATGTGCGTTTGCAAACGCCTATGCGTATTTACACGCAAGACGGTAAATTGATTTCTCAGTTTGGTGTCAAACGGCGAATTCCTTTAACCCTAAAGGACGTACCTGAAACCCTTATCCATGCGGTTATTGCCACTGAAGATAGTCGTTTTTATCAACATCCCGGTATAGACCCTATCGGCATGTCTCGCGCTTTAATAAATTTAATTGTTACCGGTGAAAAGGGCCAGGGGGGGAGTACCCTGACCATGCAGCTCGCCAGGGGTTTTTTTCTTAGTCGTGATAAGACCTACATTCGTAAAATCCGCGAAATCATCATTGCCTGGCATATGGAGCAGTTGCTGAGTAAAGATGAAATCCTTGAACTGTATTTAAATAAAGTTGAATTAGGTCACCGTTCATTTGGATTTGGTGCGGCGGCGCAAGTGTATTATGGCAAAACGGTTAACGAGCTTAGTCTGGCACAAATCGCTACGATTGCCGGCTTGCCTCAGGCACCATCCATATTAAATCCTATCAGTCGTCCGGAACGTTCTGTTGTCCGGCGGCGAATAGTCTTGCTGCGCATGCTGGACGAAAATTACATTAATCAGCAGCAATTTGAACAGGCTGCGGCGGCACCGGTTACAGCGACAAAACACGGGGCAGAATTGCAGTTGGATGCGCCTTACCTGGCCGATATCATTTATAGCGAAATGATTGATCTCTACGGTAAGGAAGAAGCAGAGACCGGCGGTTATCAGGTCATGGCAACGGTATCTTCAACCCTGCAGGACGCGGCGCAAACAGCCGTTCAACGTAACTTACATGATTATGATGAACGCCATGGTTATCGGGGCCCTGTTCGTCAGCTTTGGCAGACTGATAGTGTGCAAGATGAGGACCGTGCTGAAGGTTCCAGTGAGCAGGAAACCGCTCTTTACAATGCACAAAAGAACCCATGGGATGAGGATAAAATGCTTGAATTTCTTGCTGACTTTCCTACCTTCTCACCTATGGATGCGGCGATTGTAGTCAAGGTGAATGAGCGAGATATTATTATCTTTAACAAGCAGGGCCGATATAACCTGCTTGATTGGGATGGTCTGGATTGGGCAAGAACGTTTATCACCGACTCCAGACAAGGGCCCTCTCCCAAAGTGGCGAGTGATATATTAACCGAGGGCGCGCTTATTTTGATCCGTCAACGTGAAGACGATAAGCATTGGCAGTTGGCCCAATACCCTCAGGCTAGTGGTGCCCTGGTGGCGCTCAATCCTCACAATGGAGCAGCTCAGGCAGTGGTTGGAGG
This sequence comes from Paraglaciecola sp., assembly GCA_047618055.1. Lineage (GTDB taxonomy): Bacteria > Pseudomonadota > Gammaproteobacteria > Enterobacterales > Alteromonadaceae > Paraglaciecola. Next base: position 13,228 of record JBLHIW010000018.1, read on the forward strand.
CTACAGTTTTTACCAAAGTCAATTTAATCGAGCGACCCAGGCGAAACGTCAGGTTGGCTCAAACATTAAGCCTTTTATTTATTCAGCGGCCCTGGCCAACGGTTTTACGGCTGCTTCAGTGATAAATGATGCCCCCATCACCCAATGGCAGAAAGGCTCTGGTAATGCCTGGCGTCCGGAAAACTCTCCTGCCGAATATGATGGACCCATTCGCATGCGGGTGGCATTAGGTAAATCCAAGAATGTGGTGTCCATACGATTGCTCCGAGACGTTGGTCTGGATAATGTTGTGGAGCACTTGACACAATTTGGCTTTGCACTATCTGAAATCCCCAGAGACGAAACATTATCTTTGGGTTCCGGCTCCCATACCCCCCTGGAGGTGGTGACAGCTATGTCCACCATTGCTAATGGTGGTTTTTTGATCCGGCCCCATTTTATACAGCGTATCGAAGATGATTATGGGCAAGTACTGTGGCAATCCAATCCGGTTAATGCCTGTGACCCCTGTGAGGCAGGCATCGCCACTGAGAGTAAGGACACTGAGGCCGATGTAGAGGCATTGCTGGCGGCTGAATTTGGCTTGGGTGACGCTGCCACTGTGGTACAAAGGGCAGTGCCTCAGGCCCCAAGAGTGATTAGCGAAGAAAACGCATTTTTGGTCGCAGATATGATGCGTACCGCAGTCCGTGGTAATGGCAGCTCCCGGAATAAAACCTACTGGCAGGGCACTGGCTGGCGGGCAAGTAACCTGATCGGCAACCGCAGCGATATTGCTGGTAAAACAGGGACAACTAACGATTCGGGTGATGCCTGGTTCAGTGGTTTTACCCCGGATTTAGTTGCCACTACCTGGGTCGGGTTTGACAATGTCGGCCGAAAACTGGGATACGCTAGTCCGAATCAAAACTTGATTAATAAGAATCCGAGAAGATATAACTATATTGGCAACGCTATGGTGTACAGTGAGAGCGGGGCGATGGCCGCTCAGCCTGCATGGATACGCTTTATGCAACAAGCTCTGAAGGGCACAGAAGAGAAAAAAATGCCTATGCCAGACAGTATCGTTACGGTGCGCATCGACCATGGAACTGGCAAATTAACCCAAAAAACCGATCATACTGCATTGTTTGAATATTTTGCTCGTGGCACAGAGCCTATATTATTTGTTACCGATGGTGAGTTTGTTGATCCCGCTGAAGGTGAAGATAGCGCCAGTAAACAGGAACAAGACATATTTTAGGGGCTTAAGTTTGCCCTTAGGGGCATAGTACCGAAAGAGTGCGGGCAAATCAGACCAGCCTGGTTGAAGACTTCCGTTAGACTCCCGATCTTTCGCTGCTTGCCCTTTTTTTAACTATCCGGCGGATAATAATGTTCGATCAAACAGGACAAACGTAATGACTGACTCTAAATCTAAAAGTGCCCTATATATTCCCCATTCAGGCCCTTCACTTTTAGAAACGCCGCTACTGAATAAAGGCAGTGCCTTTAGTGCCAAAGAGCGTGATGCCTTTAATCTGACGGGCTTGATCCCGCCACGTTACGAAACCATTGAAGAGCAGGTTGAGCGGGCATATATGCAATATTCCAGCTTTACTGCGCCTATCAATAAACATATTTATTTGCGGGCGATCCAAGACAATAACGAAACCTTATTTTACCGTCTGGTTCAGGACCACATTGATGAGATGATGCCGATTATCTACACGCCAACTGTCGGCGATGCCTGTGAGCAATTTTCGGATATTTACCGAAGCTCTCGGGGTTTATTTATTTCCTATTCAGAGCGTCATCAAATGGATGACATTCTGCGTAATGCGACGAAACGCAAAGTCAAAGTGATTGTGGTCACCGACGGCGAGCGAATTCTTGGTTTAGGGGATCAGGGGATTGGCGGTATGGGTATTCCCATCGGCAAGTTATCCTTATATACGGCCTGTGGGGGTATTAGTCCGGCCTATACCTTGCCGGTGATGCTGGATGTGGGCACCAATAACGAAAAATTACTCAATGATCCCATGTATATGGGCGCTCGGCACAAGCGTATCGGCCAGCCCGAATACGATGAATTTGTGGATATGTTTGTTCAGGCAGTTCAGCGTCGCTGGCCAGAAGTCATGCTGCAGTTCGAAGACTTTGCCCAGCCTAATGCCATGCCCTTGCTGGAGCGCTATCGAGACAAGGTGTGCTGCTTTAATGACGATATTCAAGGCACTGCCGCAGTAACAGTGGGTTCGGTTTTGGCGGCCTGTAAGAGCAAAAACAGTAAATTATCCGAGCAGATAGTGGCCTTCGTTGGGGCGGGGTCGGCTGGCTGTGGGATTGCAGAGCAAATCATCAAACAAATGGTCAGCGAAGGTGTATCGGATCAACAAGCTCGTAGTCAGGTCTATATGGTCGATCGTTTTGGCTTGTTAAGTCAGGGCATGGGCGAATTGCGGGACTTCCAGCAGCGTCTGGTACAACAAAGTACAGCCCTGGGGGACTGGTCGTTTAGTGGAGAGTTTGCCTCTTTGCTGGACGTCATCAATTGCGCTAAGCCCACAATCTTAATTGGCGTTTCGGGCCAGCCTGGCTTATTTACCGAACAGGTGATCCGCAATATGAAACAGCACTGTGCCTTGCCGATTATTTTTCCCCTGAGTAATCCTTCCCGCCAGGTAGAAGCGACCCCAGAACAGGTGATTGAATGGACCGAGGGGGAAGTGATTATTGCCACCGGCAGTCCATTTAAACCAGTGGAATATAAGGGCAAAACCTATCCCATCGTACAGTGTAACAACAGTTATATTTTTCCGGGGATCGGTTTAGGGGTGATAGCCGCCAAAGCCTCGTTGATCAGCGATGAAATGCTTATGGCGACCAGCGCCGCTCTGGCCGAGGCTTCCCCACTGGGTACGACCGGGAAAGGTAATTTACTGCCGCCCTTAGGGGATATTGCTAAACTGAGTAAAAAGATCGCCTTTGATGTTGGGAAAATCGCCCAGCAACAAGGTTTGGCATTAGAAGTGCCGGATGAGGTACTGCGAGCACGCATTGAGAATAATTTCTGGACCCCGGAATACCGCCCTTATAAACGGGTCAGTATTTAAACCTAGCATTCAAGCCCCCAGAGGGCGTTTCATCATCCCCGATGAAACGCCCTCGGTTCTATATTCTACTGCCATACAACGTGAGTCGTGCGCTTAATTTGACAGTTAATAAGTGATGTTTGACTTGATTTATTATGCCGCATCACCCGCTTTTTCAAGCTAGCTAATTGTATTTACATAGCGTTTTACAGTCGATATATGTCTGATATAAACCAGGCTTAAATACAAAACGTGCCTGCTGATAGATATATCATCCGCTGTGTCTTTTTATCCCTATGGTGCTCTTAAATGCATCGGCATTTTCCAGTGTAAGGATGATTGCGGGGCTGGGCAGGCAGTCATCCTTAACAAATTTTACTAAGCTGGGTTGAGGATCACAAAACAAGATGTCTAAGGACAGCCGCTGCATCCCATATAAGCCTCGATGTATCATGTTGGCTGAAAAGACTAATAAATCACCGGCCGCCAATTCAATTTTTAACCCTGTCGTTAGATCTTCATGATTTTTTCGATTGTTGTGCTCCAACCGCACATCAAACTCTTCATTTGTATCCCAGCGTTTATGGGTACCAGGGACCAATTCTAGGCCTGGCTCATCTAACAAAGGAATCCGAAAATGCACCACCTGGGGGCCAAGCAAAGCTGCTTTTTGCTCGGCAATCGACAGATGGTATTGGGGGTCTCTATGCCAGTAATTTTTTTGTGATTTATCAAAGGGATTAAAAAATAACTGCGTATTCATAAACGTGGGCTGGCGTTTTATTACCTCCGTCACCACGCTCATAAGTTTGCATGAGCCAATAAATTTAAACAGGACTGCCCTCTGAGGATCATTCAGGTGCTCTTTGCCTGTGATATAAGCGGAATTTACCGCCTTTTTGGCGTAGAAGTCAGCGTTCTTTCGCTTCCATGAGCCATGAAAATCCTGTACTACTGCACGCAGTGCTTGCAGCTCATCCTCATTAAAATAATTTCTAACTACAAGGTAGCCGTTTTCCTGGTAGTCATTCATTCAGTGTATTCCCAACGTCGAATTTAGCAGGGTGTACGCTGCCATTTTTAACAGCAACAAACCAGCAATACGATTAATATCCTTTTTCTTTCTTGATAGGTGAGCAACTCACAAGGCGCTGGCAAGTTTAAAAGCAAAGCGTAACATTGAAGATATACGAGTGATAATGACCAAGGCGTATAGCGAGACAATGATATTAGGTAGCAGCTAAAACCTACACCGGAAGAGATAAGATCTAAATCAGCGGGACTAGCTTTAAACAACAACAAATAAGGACAAAACATGAAATATATTTTGCTCGGTTTTATGCTGATTTTATTATCTGCTTGCGCCATGACTCAGGGGGGGAAACGCACAGCCTATACGATGAAAAGTGATGGTGTACTGCCGCCCTCACAAATCGGTTTGGCCTTGCTTAATGCCGAGCTTCATTTTGAGGTATTTCCAGACCGTCAATCTATTTCAGCTAGATCCCTGTTGACCTTAAGCACCGAGCAGCCACGTACTGAAGTGGGGATTAACCTTGATAATCTATTTACCATTCACCAGGTGATGGTTAACGGTCGCGACATATCAGCTGTACATTACCGTAATCCCGAGGGACTGCTTGTCATGCAACTATCACAAGCGGTAAGGGATAATTTCACCGTCGAAATCAGCTATTCAGGGCAACCTCGCGTCGCGATCAAAGCGCCTTGGGATGGGGGCTTTGTTTGGTCAAAAACCCCCGACGGGCAGGATTGGATTGCCACTGCTGTGCAGGGGGAGGGCTGTGACCTATTTTGGCCCTGCATTGATTATCCAGGCGGAGAGCCCCGCGCACTGAGTATGCACATTACGGTACCCAAGAACCTGTATGCTGCCGCGAATGGCACCCTGAGCCATATTAGTGAACAAGAGGACACTAAAACCTATCATTGGCAGAGCCTCTCGCAAATCAATACCTATGGCGTTGCACTCAATATAGGGCCCTATGAAGTGATAGAGCAGACCTATAAAAGCCCCTTTGGCAATGAGATACCTGTTTTCTTTTATCACCTGCCTCAAAGCGCTGAGCAAGCCACAGAACTGACTAAAGAACTGCTTGAAGTTACCGCGTTTTTTGAAACCTTTGTTGGCCCCTATCCCTTTGCCCAAGACAAAATTGGGGTAGTCGAAACACCCCATTTAGGCATGGAGCATCAAACAATCAATGCCTATGGTAACCAATTTAAAAAGAGTAAATATGGCTTTGATTGGCTGTTGCATCATGAGTTTGCCCATGAATGGTTTGCCAATCAATTGACCAATAAAAATGCCAATGATATGTGGTTACATGAAGGTTTTGCCGCCTATATGCAGCCACTATATGCTGAATACTTGTATGGTCAGGTCGCATATATGGCTTACATGTATGACCAACGTTTGTCGATCAAGAATAAATTCCCGATTGTTTCACAGCAGGTGAAAAGTGTTGAAGAAGTCTATGAGGAAGACCAGGGCGGCCCAAGTGGTGATATCTACGCCAAAGCCTCCTGGGTGCTGCATACATTACGCCAGTTAATCGGTGATGCCGCCTTTTTTAAGGCCACTACCGAGTTAGTCTATGGCACGGCAACGCCTGTCATTGGACAGATTAGCCCCGTCTTAGCAGACACGCAGGATTTTCTGGCCATAGTGAATAAGCTGACCGGCGAGGACTATTCCTGGTTTTTTGAGATCTATTTTTACCAGGCTGAGTTACCCACCCTTAGCAACGAGCGCAGCGGGCAAACATTGACACTCTCCTGGGTAACACAAAATGACAAGCCTTTTCCCATGCCATTAGACGTCTCTATCAACGGGAAAATTATCCAACTGCATATGAAAACACCGCAAAAAATAGAGTTGGGGCCATTTGACAAAGTGACACTCGATCCGATGAGCAAAATACTCAAAGATGAAGCTTATATTGCGCAGTATCAGGAATTTATGCAGCAGTCGAAAACCACAGAACCGTAACACCATACTCAAAAAAGTCTGCCACAAGGCATATCACTGTCCGGACAAAAAGCGTGAGAAATAAGGTCATCAGTTTCGCCGTCATAGTCATGGCAAGTGACTTGGGTATATACCATTCCCCCTAGATATCTGATCACAGATCAAAGAGCAATGGTATTAAAGGGGAAGTTCAGGGCTTGGTTTGCACAAACTGGAAGGCCTTATTTTGTGAAAACTGTTGTGCATTTCACCCTGATACAGGCATGACAAATTAATTCATAAACACGCTGAATTTCGCTACACTGTGGCGCTTTCTCATAAGCGTATACCCAAAGTCATTGGAGTTGCAGTTAGGCGGCAAAGGAACTCAGCCCCATGAGCTTAGTCGTATAAGTGATAGGGGTGAGTGAGTGCAACCAACAACGCTGCAGCTTCAAGTGCGACGGGTATAAATTTAATGCAGGTGATAACGCTCCTATGCCAGATATTGCTGTACTGCTAGTATTTATTCCGACCTTTTTCCTGGTCTCTCTTACGCCCGGATTATGTATGACCTTAGCCATGACATTGGGCATGAGTATTGGCCTGCGCCGGACCTTATGGATGATGCTGGGTGAGGTCCTTGGTGTTGCCTTAGTCGCTATTGCGGCGGTAATGGGCGTAGCTGCCCTGATGCTTAATTACCCGGATGTATTTACTGTTTTCAAATGGTTTGGAGGCGCCTATCTGAGCTATCTTGGGCTGCGTATGTGGCAGAGTAAGGGGCAACTTGGCTCACTCAATAAAGACCTCATCCAGCCAAATAATTGGGCGCTGATGTCCCAGGGCTTTGTGACGGCGATCGCCAATCCAAAAGGCTGGGCCTTTATGATCTCACTGCTACCGCCGTTTTTGAGTCTCTCTGAAGCCCTCGCGCCGCAGCTGCTTGTGCTAGTAGTGATTATTATGTGCAGTGAATTTATTTGTATGTCAATTTACGCCAGCGGCGGTAAATCCCTGCGGGTGTTGCTGCAACGTGGTGACAACGTGCGCTGGTTAAATCGTGTGGCGGGCAGTCTATTGATAAGCGTCGGCCTCTGGTTAGCACTGGCTTAATCAGTAGGAGGTATTTAGGCTGGGTGAAGCAACGTAGCCAGATTACTTTGGCTGATTCGTGTAATTTCTTGCCGCTATAGGGCGCATTTTTGGTGACACAAAAAAGCCGAATATCGGTCCGGCTTTTATCATCTTCCCTGATTTTTTTTGGTGAGGAGGGCTGTTGATGGGCTACTTTAGTGGAATGCCTTGCGGCTAAACCGGGAATGCTTGTAGGACGCCATTAGGCGCATAAAGTCCTCACGACTCACCTGGATCAGCGTTTCATGATCACCGCTTTCCAAAAATAAATCCTGCTCCTTGGTTAACTCTTCGTCATACACGGCATCAAAATGATAGGCCTTGGGCACCGGTGGCACTGCACCCGAGTCACAATCGCAGAACATCTGATAAACCTCAGCCTCCTTGGCGAGTTTAAATGAACGGTTCAGCTCATCGCTAAGCATGCTTAAACTGACTTTATAATCAGCCGGTACTATCGCCATTATATGCCTGCCTTCATGATCTTCTAAAATGACGGCCTTGGCAATCTGGTGCATGGGTATGTCGGCGCTGATGGCCGTAGCAATAGAACTTTTACTATGGGGATGGGGAACAATCCCGTAGTGAATATGTTCTTTATCTAAATATTGGGTAACACGATTTAGTGTATTCATAAACGCTCTTCAGATGAACGAAAAAGGGTGCAATGAGTATAGTCAAGCTCGGTGTTTTTGGTTGAATAAAGGAAAATAAATGTTTATTGATTTGTGGATTGTCAGCACAGGTAATAGTGCGTAGAATCCCGCTTCGGAGTTGGCCAGGCAATCGCCGCCTGCTTAGTACTTAGTACTTTTGCAGGGGGAGGAAAGTCCGGGCTCCATAGGGCAGGGTGCCAGGTAACGCCTGGGCGGCGCAAGCCGACGACAAGTGCAGCAGAGAGAAGACCGCCTAAGTGCCCTTGACTCGTCAGGGACACCGGTAAGGGTGAAAGGGTGCGGTAAGAGCGCACCGCGCCGCTGGCAACAGTGTGTGGCAAGGTAAACTCCACCCGGAGCAAGACCAAGTAGGATCTCGTACGGCGCGGCCCGCGTTGAGATCGGGTGTGTTGCTGGAGCCAGTGAGCGATTGCTGGCCTAGATGAATGATTGCCCAAGACAGAACCCGGCTTATCGGCCAACTCCAATTTTTTAGAGTAGGACAGTGCAAGATGAATGATTGCACTGTCCTCAAGCACCAGAACCCGGCTTATCGGCCAACTCCCATTATTTTTAGTTAATCTATCCGGCACGTTATGCTGAAGGCTCCCGCCGTGACTCGGTTCGAGGGGCTATTAGATGATGGGAAGGGAATAAAGCTATGCTTTGCATACTATCGCGGCTGATATTTTTCGGTGAGTAAGCTTCTCTGCGCTCTTCCTGCTAAAGCCTATGGAACCCATTCAAGTGCATTTAAAGGGACAAAAAGAGTTTTGTCCCTTTAACGTTTTAAGGTTTAATCGCTGGCGTTGGAAACTTCGGGGGATTGATTGTTTTAGTTTGATTGCCGTCTAATTGTTCTAGTAACTCAACAACCGCTCGCTCTAATTGTGGGTCTTTACCGCCAGCTAATGATTTAGCATCTTGATACACCGCTATATCAGGCGCGATACCTTTATTTTCAGCAAGCCATTCATTGCTTATCGGGTCAAATACGGCATTATCAGGCGCGGTTAATGCGCCACCATCCACTAAGCCATAATGGACAGAAGACTTGACTAATCCTCCCCATGTTCTGGCGCCAATCAATTTGCCCACTTTTTGTTGGCGGAATGCCCAGGGGAAGAAATCACCCCCTGAACCGGCCAACTCATTAATGAGTAAGACTTTAGGGCCTTTGATACCTGCGGGTAATTGCAATGGCAGACCATTAGGCACTTCGTTGGTTAAACTCGCACGTAGTTTTCTGGTCATTAAATCCACCATATAATCATCAAGCAGACCTCCACCATTAAAACGTTCATCAATAACTGCCCCCAGTTTGTCTTGTTGGGCGAAAAAATAGCGGTTGAATGAAACAAATCCAGGCGTAGAGGTATTGGGTATCCAGATATAGGCTAATTTACCATCAGAGAGTTTATCGACCAGACGACGGTTGTCTTCTACCCAAGCACGTTGACGTAATGAATTTTCTTTGGCAATGGGCTCTACAATCACTTGCCACGCGTCGGTAAAACTATCTTCTTTATTGATATGTAAAACCGTTTGTTGACCTACCGACCCATCTAGATATTGATAAGGATTGTCTTGGCTGGAAATTTCTTGGCCATTAATACCCACGAGGAAATGCCCTTTTTCAATCTTCATTCCCGGTTGATCAAGAGGACCTTTTAATTTTGGGTTCCAGCTTTCTGCGGTAAAAATACGCTCTATTTGCCAATGTTTTTTACCTTGAATTAAATTGGCTCCTAATAAACCCGCGGTAGATTTTGCCACCTTAGGATAGTCCCCACCAAAAACAAAACTA
>JBLHIW010000019.1:0-22665 GCA_047618055.1 Paraglaciecola sp.
TTCCCACAAGGCTATAAGTTTGAAGGTCGTCCTAATATCAAGGAAGTGATCAGAGAAGGCCAGCAAGTCATAGTACAAATAGATAAAGAAGAGCGCAGCCAGAAAGGCGCTGCCCTAACCACTTTTATTAGTTTAGCTGGTAGCTATTTGGTATTGATGCCCAATAACCCTCGTGCTGGCGGAATTTCTCGTCGCATCGAAGGTGATGAGCGTACTGAACTTAAACAAGCTTTAAGTGGACTGGACTTACCCGAGGGTATGGGACTCATCGTTCGTACCGCGGGCGTTGGCAAGTCAGCAGAGGAATTGGGCTTTGATTTAGATTACCTGGTATCAGGCTGGACACGTATTAAAGAAAGTTCAGAAACAAAACCTGCCCCGTTCTTGATCCATCAGGAAAGTGACGTAGTGGTCCGTGCTTTACGTGACTATTTACGCAAAGATATTGGTGAAATATTAATTGATAAAGCCAGTGTGCACGAGCGTGCACTTAAACATGTTGAACAAATGCGTCCTGACTTTGCCAACCGCGTAAAATTATACAGTGGTGATGTACCGCTTTTTAGTCATTATCAGATTGAAAGCCAAATTGAATCGGCATTTCAGCGGGAAGTCAGACTTCCCTCTGGCGGCTCAATTGTTATCGATCCAACTGAAGCCTTAACCTCTATTGATGTAAACTCAGCCCGGGCAACTAAGGGCAGTGATATTGAGGAAACGGCGTTTAATACTAATTTAGAAGCCGCTGATGAAGTTGCCAGACAATTACGTCTTCGTGATCTGGGTGGCCTGGTCGTTATCGACTTTATCGATATGACTCCGATCCGTCACCAGCGGGAAGTGGAAAATCGTTTAAAAGACGCAGTAAGGCATGACAGAGCCCGTATACAACTCGGGCGTATTTCACGTTTTGGTTTACTGGAAATGTCACGTCAACGTCTGCGACCGTCTCTGGGAGACTCATCCCATAACGTGTGTCCTCGTTGCAGTGGCCACGGCACGGTTCGCGGCACAGAATCTATCGGCCTGTCTGTACTGAGGATCATGGAAGAAGAAAGCATTAAAGATAACACCGGGCAAATTGAAGCCCAGTTACCCGTTAATGTGGCAACCTATTTATTGAATGAGAAACGTGCATCGGTAAGTAGTGTCGAAAAACGTCATAGTGTGCAGTTAGTGATTATTCCTAACCCAAATATGGAAACGCCTCATTACAACATATCCAGACGTCGCCCTGATGAAGCCTTGCAAGATTTGAGCTACAACGTGCCGTTAATCGAAGCCAGCGAAACGGAGGCGGACAAAGCCACCTCACCCATGCCACCCAGAGAACAACCGGCCCTACAAAGCCTCATTGCGCCGGAACAAAAGTCAGCTCCAATAACAAAGACCACAAAAGTCACTTTACTCACTAAAGCGACGGCGTGGTTAAGTAAGTTGTTCAAAGCTGAGCCGATTCCTGTTCCCAAAAAAGAAAGCAATGCTAAAGGTCGTGGTCAGCAACAGCGCCGCAACCAAAATGCCCGCCCTGACCGCAACAGCAATAGAAAGAGCAGAAGTTCAGAGCGTACAGACAGACCTGAACGTACAGACAGACCTGAACGTGCTGACAGACCCGAGCGTGGGGAAAGGCCTGAGCGTAATGACAGAAATGAACAGTCAAACACGCGTACTAACGAACGCCCTACCAGCCGCAATGAACGCAAGCCTCGTCGTGAAGATAATCGCAGACCCCAACGTGAGGAGGTCAAAAGCGTAGAATCTGTTGTTGAGCAGACTATGCCGCCAGTGGCACAAGCTACCGCTCCCGCCAAGAAAAAAGAGCAAGTTGCAGAGCGTCGTAAACGTCGTGATACCAGACGCAGTGTGAGAATAGACGACACGCCAGAAGTCAATCTGGCAGACGCGCCGATAGAAGCCCTTGAAGTTAACGGAAATATCGCGCATAAGCTTGAGGATCAGCCCTTAGCAGTGGTGAATACGCCACAAGAAGCGCCGGTTGTCAGTGAAGCAGCACAAGCACCACCGTCAACTGATGGGGCGACGGACGAAACGACAAAAGACGACAATACCAGTCGGGCAAGAAGCCGACGCACACCAAGGCATACACGGGCGGCCGGTCAAAGACGCCGTAAAGAGCAGGATGAACAAGCGTCAACACCAGCAGCCGAAATCCAGCAAGGTGAGCTACCTGTTGAGGCTCAAAAAGTTGCCGCAGTGCAAGCAGACCAACAAAGCGCTGTGGCTCCTGTGCAAGCGAAAACTAACTTTGCTCAAACGCCTAAAGTACGAATTGGTGAAGTAGACGCCCCCGCCCAGACAGTTACCGCTGCTAAAGCTGATGCACCCGCCCAGGCAGTTACTACTGCCAAAGTAGATGCACCCGCCCAGACAGTTACCACTGCCAAAGTAGATGCACCCGCCCAGACAGTTACCACTGCCAAGGTAGATGCACCCTCCCAGGCAGTTACCACTGCCAATACGGAAAAGGTAGAGCATGCACCTCAGGCTGAAGTAGCGATGGTAAAAACCGCTGCAGACACCGAGATTGTGCTGGAAAAACCTAAGCAAAAGCCGGCTAAGAAAGAAAGTAAGCCCAAGGTGGTGACTAAACCTGCTAGTCGACAGTCTTTTTCTGCGCCGATGGCCAAGCCAGCATCAATTGTTGAAGACTTTGCCGAGTTAAAAATCGGCTCAGTGGACAACAGTTCGCGACCTGCCATTAAAGTGTCGGGTAAAACTGCGACCGTATTAAGCGCATCTAACAATGCCGTTGCCGCACCTACCCGACCAGGATCCACTTCTTAGTATAGAAATTGGAGACTGGAATAGAAGCCGCAAGATCTAGGGATCTTGCGGCTTTTCTTTGATAACGTATCGCCATTTAGGCATATTTGCTGTATCCTCGCGCACCTGTCGAAAGTCTGCTTAACAAATAAGCAGCGACACTTCAATTTAACTTAAAATCATCCGAGAAATATTTATGAGTTTTGCCGATTTAGGCCTGTCCCCCAATATTCTTTCTGCCATCAGCGCCAAAGGCTATGACATTCCCTCGCCTATCCAGGCTCAAGCTATTCCTGCAGTGCTGGAAGGCAAAGATGTCATGGCGGCAGCGCAAACTGGTACAGGGAAAACAGCTGGTTTCACCTTGCCCATTTTACAACTGTTGCAGGATGGGCAGCACGCTCAACCCAATCATATACGCGCCTTGATCCTGACGCCAACCCGAGAACTCGCTGCTCAGGTTGCAGAAAGTGTGCAGGATTATGGTAAGGATCTGAGCCTGCGTTCAACCGTAGTGTTTGGCGGTGTGGGGATCAATCCACAGATGATCAAGCTAAGAAAAGGCGTAGATATACTCGTAGCCACTCCAGGTCGTTTACTCGACTTGTACAACCAGAACGCCTTTAAATTTAGTCAGCTTGAAATATTAGTCTTAGATGAAGCCGATCGCATGCTGGATATGGGCTTTATTCACGATATTAAGAAAATTATTAAACTACTGCCTGCCAAGCGCCAGACCCTAATGTTTTCGGCAACCTTCTCCCAAGAGATACGCACCCTGGCAAAAGGGCTGGTACATAATCCGGTAGAAATATCCGTATCACCTGAAAATACTACGGTAGAGTCTATTGAACAGTGGGTCTATCCGGTAGATAAAAATCAGAAAACACCAATTTTAACCCGTCTGATTAAAGACAATGACTGGCAGCAAGTATTGGTGTTTAGCCGCACCAAACATGGCGCCAACCGCATCGTCAAGCAATTGGAAGGAAGAGGGATTACCGCATCGGCAATCCATGGCAATAAAAGCCAGGGAGCCCGTACCAAAGCATTGGCTGAATTTAAGCAAGGCAAAGTCCGTGCATTAGTGGCAACCGATATCGCCGCCCGTGGTCTAGATATCGATCAACTACCCCATGTGGTTAACTACGATCTGCCGAATGTACCAGAAGACTATGTACATAGAATTGGCCGTACCGGACGTGCTGGCGCCTCAGGCGAAGCTATTTCCCTGGTCACCCACGACGAATTCCCACTCTTGGTAGATATAGAAAGATTAATCAAGCAACTTATCAAGCGTAAGACCATTGAGGGTTTCGAACCTGTCATTCCACTGCCAGAGTCCAGCTTGGACATGCGTCCAATCAAAGCTAAAAAGCCTAAAAGCCCCAGAGCCGGACATCGAGACGGACAGCGCTCAGGAGAAAACGCCAGAGGTCACCGAGCTGGCAGCAGTACTGGCAGCAGAAGCGGCAACAGACGTTAATTAGCATCCCTATCCAGATCCCAGGGTCTGGATAGGGTCATCCTGAACATATATTTCCACTACCTCAGCCTATTCACTTCTTTATAAATTGCTAAAGCTAAGAATTCCTCCACACTCTCTTTTAGATAAAAATTAAACAGGAAAACAGGCTTCTATGCCTACACCTACCTTCTGGCAGGGAAGTTCACGTAAAATAGCGCTAGGCATTGGCCTGATAGTCTTGCTCTTACTCGGCTTATTTTTATTCCGTCAGCCCCTAGCCAAAGTATTACTGCAACAGTTTGCGAATAAGTACAATGCCCGCATTGATTGTCTGGATTTCAAAGTCGACGGGGCTTTGAACATCACTCTTTCTCGCTTATGTATTTCCCATCCACAGGCACAGATCCTTATTAAACAGGCCGTGTGGCACCGTCAGGCAAACACAATATCCATTCGCTCAGCGTTAATCACTCATCTTCCCGTGGAAGCGGCAACAACGGATACGACGGACAACAGCGATAAACTTACAGCACCTGATCTGGGTCTGCCCAAAGGCCTGCCACAGATGGAGATTAAACAGCTCACCCTTCGCTCTCCCCTGCTGCACAAAGCCCTGAGTCTGCAACTATCTCAGGCCTCAAGCGAAAGCATTACGCTTAGCGGTGATATCCAGGCAACCCTGCATATAGCTAAGGGTAATCTAACGGGGGCCATTGAATGGTCACTGGCTGATCTAAGTAAACATCTGCACGCGGCACAACAATTTACCCATACTTATGCCAATATATTAAACGGCCCGGAGCTGCCGTCAGAGCGGATCATTAGCACCTTTGAATTTGATGGGCAGCGACTAAGCAGTATTAACCAGGTAGCGCTTTCGACCTTATTGGCATTTGAAAGCTGCCAGGTCAATCTCAGTGCCAGCGGTAATATCAAGTTGGCAGCCGATATCAGCGCTATGAGCATCAATCTTGATTTAGGGCAGCTGTCGATACAATCCTCCTTGCAGGACTGTGTGTTATTACAAGGTATGCCTAAGCAACTGCGACCCCGTGAGATTAAGCTTAGCCAATCTTCAGCCATAAACATCACTGAGCATGACCTTACCAGCAAACATTTGCGCTTTAGCACTATGGAAACACCCCGGTTTGATATCACACTTTCGGAGTTAATTTACCGCTTCGACGGTGAGTCGTCCCTTGATTATGGCGTAAACCTATCCCGGTCAAGTGACACAGAGCAGCAAAGGCTGATTTTTGCATCGTCTGGCCACCTTAGTCACGGCCCCCAAGGGATACGCATTGACGGGCCGCAAAACAGCATAACCTTAAGTGATTTCATGTTTGATGGCCTGAGTCTTAATCACATAATAGGCGACTTTGGCCTACGTTATTCCAGCGAGGATGGGCTAAGCGGACAAGGCGCCTTGCAGAGTAAAAATATTGGCTTTAGGGATACAAACATTGCCTCACTCGCAACACAATTTTCAGTCAGCGGTCCCACCATCAATTTACTCACATTTCAGATCCATAACCAGCTAGAAAATATCCGCTATCAAGACAAACACACACCGACAACCATCCAGCAAAAGAGCCCACAGGCCTCATCAAATCTGATCCATGCCAAACAACTTACATCAGAGCTGATATTGCAGGTGGTGGATGCACAGCAAATAGCCCTTAGGGGTACCTCTACCCTGGGCGACACCAGCATAGGCGAGTTATTATCCCTTAAACGGCTGACACTTGAGCATAGCGCCAACTTGAGCCTAGATAAAAACACCGTGGCCAGTGAACACAATTTTGTGGTAAATAATGACCTCAGGGGCAAAATTGAGCAAACTCAGGGCAGCATTCGCTTACACATTCCCCAGCAAGGGGCAGCAAATTTACAAAACTTACTTGGGCCATTATTACCCGAACTCACCATCAGCGAGGGCTCAATATCTGCCAATGCCAGCTTACCACTGGTTGATCCGCTCATATCGGGCCACTTAAGTCTTAACAATATTAAGGCCCTTTATCAGCAATACTCGATAAACGATGTAAATTTTCAAGGGGCGTTTACCCAGAATTCAGCCGGGCTTCAGCTAGCCCCAAGTAGGGTGGCGATCGCATCACTTGATGTTGGAGTACCTATCAATAACCTGCAAAGTTCATTAGAGATTATCGATAGCAAAGGGAAATTAAGTCGTACTGAGGGCGATATGCTCGGAGGGCGTTTTGGCTTCGCTGATTTGTGGCTTGACGGCAGAACACAAAGCCTGGAGATAAGCTTAAGGGATATTGAATTAGCAAAACTACTCGAGCTGCAACACCAAGCTGGAATGAGTATCACCGGTAAGGTAAAGGGCAGTTTACCCATAAAACTGGGGTCTGGAGGGCTGAGTATTAATGAGGGTTTTGTATTGAATCAGGGGCCAGGCACATTACGCATTAACAACAACCCGGCCTTTGACGCCATAAAAGCCCAGCAAGCAGAATTGGTGTTTCTGGAAAATATGGACTTTGAACGCCTTAGCAGTTCGGTCAAACTTGCGCCCGATGGCTGGTTATTACTGGATTTTTCCTTGTTAGGCACTAACCCCGAGAAAAAACAGAGCGTAAATTTCAACTACAGTCACCAGGAAAATATTTTTACTTTGTTACAGTCCCTGCGACTGTCAAACTCAGTAGAAAACACAATTAAACAAAAAACAGGCAAAGGAGGTGGAAAATGAATAAAGTTTTAGTGGCGGTCCCCTTATTACTTATGGCTGCGTGCACCCATAAAATACAGGTGGAAACAAAAGAGCCGATCACCATCAATATCAACGTTAAGATCGATCATGAAATCCGCGTCAAAGTTGACAAAGAGTTAGACACTATTTTTAGCCAAGACAGCGAATTATTTTAAGGGGCATAGGATGAAAATTAATATTAAGTCTTACCACATAAGTACAATTATCGCAGTAGTCAGCCTGTTTTTTTGTAGCATGGTGTTTGCCTTAGAGCTTGATGACGCAAAACAGCGTGGTTTAATCGGCGAGCAAACTAACGGCTACCTTGGGGTGCGCGTCATGCAAAATGAAGTACAGGCCCTCGTGGGGGAAATTAATGCTAAACGCCGGGCCAAATATCTAGAGTTGGCGGCAAAAAACAATATTACCCTCCAGCAGGTTGAAACCTTGGCGGCCAATAAGGCCTATGAAAAAACCGAGGCCGGACACTTTATCCAGGTAAAGGGTGTATGGCTTAAAAAGTAGCACCGTATTTTTGATAGGGTTTAGCCATGCTTGGCTAATAATCTATCTAAATGATTCGCAAAGTTTTGCCTGTCACTTTGATTTAAGGGTGGCGGGCCGCCGGTCTGTTCGCCGCTGGCCCGCATGGTATCCATAAAGTCCCGAATATTTAAGCGCTGGCGAATGTTTTCTGTATCGAATAACTCACCCCGTGAGCTGAGCACATAAGCGCCCTTTTCGATGACTTCTGCCGCTAAGGGGATATCACTGGTGATCACCAAATCGCCGGCCTCAAGTAATTTAACAATTTCATCATCCGCCACATCAAAACCGGTACTGACCTGTATGCTGTGAATATATTTGCTCGGCGGTGTGCGAATATATTGATTGGCCACCAGGACGGTCTGTACCTGTTTGCGCTCGGCCGCTCTAAATAATATATCCTTGATCACCACCGGACAGGCGTCTGCATCAACCCAAATTTTCATCTTATGCTACCTTCATTTGTGTACTATTAATGTTATCAACGCTTATCCTGATTACCATCATGCCCACTCCCTAGCCGTGCTCATTGCTCATTGCTCATTGCTCATTGCTCATTGCTCATTGGGTCCATCCGGCATAAATTTTAGGTCTTTTCAAAGCCCTAATCGGCCCATTTCACCTGCATTATCCCTTCCGCGAGCAGAGACTTTATCCCTACAGCACCTGAAAAAACCTGTTCCCGTGGCACAGGTGATGATGATGACCTTGTTACACCTTCAATTGGCATGCATGTGTAATTCAACTAACAATTAGTCAGTTACACGAACCATTCTGTTCAAGACGTTTTTTTGACCTTGAGAAATAGCACTATCTAATTGTTTTAAAAGTATTTTTTATTGGTGGCACAATCAATGCAGTTCAATTAATTAACGCAATGTGAGCTCCTTAGTATTCACAATACGCAAATACTTAGGGTTGTTAAGCACAATCATCAACTAATTGATCACCTTACATACTTGGGGAAAAAAATGGAATGTAAAATAATGAGCACAATAAAACCCAAAGGCCTGGCGATTTGCTCAATCATCGCCGCCACCATCCTATTATCTGCCTGTGGGGATGCAGAAGCAATTGATGATCAGCAAGATAAGGCCCAGATTATAGCGATCCCCGTTGAGAGCGCATCCTTAGTCACTGGCAGCATATCATCTAATTACACCACCACTGCCGTGCTTGAGGCAAAAGAAGAAGCCTTTGTCGTGCCCAGAGCGTCAGGGATCATTGCAGCGATATTTGTGGAAGAAGGTGACTATGTAGAAAAAGGACAAGTGCTAGCGCAAATCGAACCCCGCCGCTACCACCTTAACGTTGATCGCGCGACGGCCGACTTACTAGGGATAGAAAAGGAGCTGGCTAAAATAAATAAGGTCTATACCCAAAAACTCGTGAGTGACGATACCTACGACAAAATTAGCGCCCAGTATGCCTCCGCAAAAGCCACCCTGTCTTTAGCCCAATTGGATCTAAAAGAAGCGACCATCACCGCCCCTATCGCCGGTTATATAGCCGAACGCAATGCCAAGGTAGGCAACTTAACCGAATCCTTTCAGCGGGCTCGCATGTTCCATATTGTGCAACAAACAGAGCTATACGGCGTTGTCCATTTGCCGGAAAAAGAACTATCCCGAGTTCACAAAAAGCAGAGCGCCTCATTAATATTGACCGCCTTTGCTGATGAGAAGGTCAAGGCATATGTGCAGCGGATCAGTCCGGTCATTGATGCACAAACGGGCACGTTTAAAGTAACGCTGCGGGTTCCTAACACCTCAAACCGGCTAAAGGCGGGTATGTTTGCTCAGGTGAAATTAAATTACGCGACCCATAATGACGCCACACTGATGCCCCGTAAAGCGCTGCTGGCCATAGATGGCCATATGAATGTCTTTGTGATTAATAAGGGAAAAGCGCACAAAACATCGGTTAGTGTGGGGTTTCAGGAAGGGGAATATGTGGAAATACTTTCAGGCTTAGTAGGTGATGAGCACGTGGTCGTCACCGGTCATCACAACCTGCGAGATCAAGCGCCGGTAGAAGTGGTCAACGCCCCAAAAAGTGACATACGCGGCGGCCAGGATATTGTCACTGAAATAGTTAAAATCTGAGTAGGGATAAGCGGATGAATATTGTTGATATAGCCGTCAAGCGGCCAGTAACTGTGTGGATGTTTACCTTTGCCATCATCCTCTTTGGTATGGTGTCTCTATCCAGATTAGCCCTTAATCTCTTACCCGAATTGTCCTACCCTACCCTGACCATCCGCAGCACTTATGTGGGTGCCGCCCCCGGCGAAATAGAACAACTCGTTTCCAAGCCGATTGAAGAAACCGTTGGCGTAGTGAAAGGTGTACGCAGTGTCACCTCCACCTCTAAAGCCGGGCAGTCCGACGTCTTGCTGGAGTTTGAATGGGGCACGGACATGGATATGGCCAGCCTCGAGGTAAGAGAGAAACTGGATATATTGCAACTGCCTCTGGATATTGATAAACCCATACTACTGCGCTTTAATCCCAGCCTCGATCCGGTTATTCGCATGGGCTTTGGGGTTATCGCTCTCAAACCACATGCAGCTAACTCAGCGGACGATGATGGGCAAAACCAGGCAACGAGTGATCCCCTGAGTGACATCCAAAGCCAGACGCCGGCATTAGATATTCAGGGCCTAAAAAGCCTGCGAAACTATGCCCAGGAACAGCTTAAACGCAAACTAGAATCAGTGAGTGGTGTCGCGTCGGTAAAAGTGGGTGGCGGTTTGGAAAATGAAATTCAGGTATCGATTAATCAACACATTACCAGTCAGTTAAACATCCCCATTAGCGAAATAATTAAACGCCTCAAAGATGAAAATGTAAATGCCTCCGGTGGCAGGGTGCAAGATGGCTCCCAGGAATACCTGGTCAGAACCCTGAATCAGTTTGAAACCCTCGATGATATGCGAGAGCTGTTTATCGCTAACCGGGAAGGCAAAAATATTCGTCTGGGCGATATCGCTACCATTGAAGACGCGTATAAAGAGCGCAGTGCCATCAGTCGCTTCAACGGTTTTGAAGGGGTAGAAATTGCCATTTACAAGGAAGGGGATGCCAACACCGTTCAGGTTGCCAGGAATGTAAAGTCCAGAATTGAGCAAATCCAGCAGGCGCTTCCGGCTAACTATCAATTGCAGTTGGTCTATGATCAAAGTCGTTTTATCGCCAGTGCCATCGATGACGTCAAATCGGCAGGGATGATTGGCGGGTTATTGGCTATGTTTGTGCTGTATCTGTTTCTTAAAAACATCTGGCCAACACTTATCATCTCCCTCTCCATTCCTGTTTCCATTATCGCCACCTTTAACCTCATGTACGGTAATGATATTAGCCTGAACATCATGAGTCTCGGTGGTATTGCCCTGGCTATCGGCCTGCTGGTTGATAATAGCATCGTGGTGCTGGAAAATATCGACCGCCATAAAAAGCACAATCCAAACTTTATGCAGGCAGCAGCAGCGGGCACCAAGGAAGTGTCCATGGCCATTATTGCCTCAACATTGACCACCATGGCGGTGTTTTTTCCCCTGGTATTCGTGGAAGGCATTGCCGGGCAGCTATTTAGCGATCAGGCACTGACCGTGACGTTTGCGCTGGCCGCATCACTGGTGGTGGCGCTAACCCTGATCCCCATGCTGGCGGCAAGAGAAAATGCGCTAAATACCAAGGCCGAGTTGGACTTAGGTGAGCCCAAAATAAGCCCGGCCCCACAAACGAAGATAGGCTGGTTCTTTTATTATCTGCTTTGGCCCTTGGGCTATCTCATCAGAATCCTCTCCTACTACCTGCCCTTGTTTATTGTGAGTGTCGTTATATTGTGTTTCCGTGGCCTAAGCAAAGTCTTTGGCTGGTTATTTATCCCCCTGTTATGGCTATTTGATCAAGGTTTCCAGGCTGTTGAAGCTGCGTATCTAAAAGGACTCAATCAGGCGCTACGTATCAGAGCCCTGGTGCTGACTATGGTCATTTTAGCGTCTGCTGCATCCCTTTTATTGCTGCCACGTTTAGGGGTGGAATTAATTCCGCCCATGTCACAGGGTGAGTTTTACGTTGAGGTAACCCTACCCAGCGGTGCCAAATTAAGCAACACCGACCAGATCCTGTCAGATTTGGCTGCCTTTACCCAACAACAAGCAGGCGTTGAACGAACCTATGCCCTGGCAGGCACCGGCAGTTTAATGAACGTATCGGCCAGTCAGGGAGGGGATAATTGGGGCAAACTCAACGTGGTAATGGATCAGGCAAGCGCCCCCCAAGCCAGTCAGGCAGTAATGACCTCGATGCGTGCCTACCTGCAACAGCAAGCAGGCGTGCAAAGCAAGTTTGGCCACCCGGAGCTGTTTAGTTTTGCCACGCCCCTACAAATTGAAATCGTCGCTTATAACCTCGCCAGCCTCAAGCAATACAGTGATGTAATAGCCCAGCGCCTAACAAATGATCAGCGCTTCACCGATATCAAAACCACCTTACAAGCGGGTAAACCAGAGCTAAAAATACAGTTTGACCATGCCAAACTCGCTCAACTGGGGCTGAATGCACCGGATGTCACAAAATTGATTTCCGCCACCATTGGTGGTGAAATCGCCACTAAGTTTAGTTTGGATGATCGCAAAGTCGATGTTCTGGTAAGAACCGTCGAAGCACAACGAGACTCGGTGGCAGATATCGGGCGGACGATTGTTAATCCAGGCTCCAGCCCGGCCATTCCCTTAGACGCAGTAGCGGATATCACCATGTCCCTTGGTCCAAGTGAAATTACCCGCATCGGTCAGCAACGCGTGGCCATTATTGCCGCCAATCTTAATTTTGGCGACTTAGGTGAGGCCGTCATGGTAGCCCAGCAACATATTGCTCAACTGGATCTACCGCTGAACATGCAAGCCCGAGTGGCCGGCCAAAGTGAAGAAATGCAAAGCAGCTTCGCGTCCCTAAAGTTCGCCTTGCTGCTGGCTGTATTCCTGGTGTATCTGGTGATGGCCTCACAGTTTGAATCTCTGCTGCATCCCCTGCTTATTTTGTTTACGGTACCTCTGGCCTGTGCAGGCTCGATTTATGGTTTATACCTGTCAGGCACCCATATCAGTGTGGTGGTGTTTATCGGCGTAATCATGTTGGCGGGGATCGTGGTAAATAACGCGATTGTATTGATCGACCGTATCAACCAGTTACGGGACAGCGGCAGCGAAAAAACCGCGGCCATTATCGAGGCGGCTCAAAGCCGCTTACGGCCAATATTGATGACCACATTAACCACGTGCCTGGGACTGCTGCCGATGGCAATTGGCATGGGCGAAGGCTCAGAGATCCGCACGCCGATGGCGATCACCGTGATAAGTGGTTTAATGTTTGCCACCCTACTCACCCTGTTCTTTATCCCGGTGCTCTACAGTGTGTTTGATCGCAAACACTTTGCTGCGGATAACCATGCCTCGCCCCTAGTACCTCGGGAGACGGTATATGGATAAATTTGCCTCAGCCGGCGCGGCGCTGGCCGCCTTTGCCATCCGCAGGCCCGTCACCGTTTGCATGCTGTTCTGCTCCATGTTGTTGTTTGGCATGATGTCCAGCCAATTGCTGCCCCTGGAGAAGTTTCCCAGTATCGACATTCCAGAAATCGTGATTCGTATACCTTATAAAGACGCGACACCGGCGGAAATTGAAAAAATGATCACCCGCCCGATTGAAGAAGCCTTAGCGACCATGTCGGGCATTAAGCGCCTGCAATCCCAATCGTTTGAAGATGCGGCTGAGATCCAATTGCGCTTTGCCTGGGATGAAAACCTCAAGGCCAAGGGTATAGAAGCAAGAGAGAAAATTGATGCCATCCGCAGTGTGCTTCCCGATGACGTGGAGCGTATTTTAGTCTATCAATTTAACACCAGCGACATGCCGATATTCCAACTCAGAGTGTCCAGTGACCGTGACCTGTCTAATGCCTATGATTTGTTAGAGCGTAATCTTAAGATGCCAATCGAGCGGGTACCCGGGGTATCAAAGGTAGAATTATACGGCGTGCTCAAGAAGCAAATTTCCATCCGTTTAAATGGGCAGCTTATGGCGGCTTTACAGGTGGATACCAATGATCTGGCCAAAACCCTCGGTGAGGCCAATTTTTCCATGACAGCGGGACAGTTTATCGACCGGGACTATGAGCAAAAAATCATGCTCAATCCCCTGGGCGAATTCAGCAGCATCGATGAAATAAGAAATTTAGTGATCAGTCAACATATCCGCTTAAGTGATATTGCAGACATTCAATATGAAACCCCACGGCGCACAGAAGGCCGCCACCTGGATCGCGCCTACGCGGTGGGGTTCAATATATTTCGTGAGTCAAACAGTAATTTGGTCGATGTGTCTAAGCGGGTGCTTGAGGTGATTGACAGTGCCAATAAAAACCCTGCATTTAACGGTATTAACCTGTTTATTATGCAGGATGAGGCAGAAAGTGTCACCTCGTCACTCGCCGACTTGCTCAGTGCCGGCTTATTGGGCGCCCTGTTATCAGTCCTGGTGCTATATGCCTTCTTACGTAATATCACCACCACTATGATTGTGGTCTTGTCGGTGCCCTTTTCTATCTGCATTACTCTGGGGTGTATGTACGCCATGGGTTACAGCATTAATATACTGTCGATGATGGGTCTAATGCTGGCCGTCGGCATGCTGGTGGATAACGCGGTAGTGGTAACCGAAAGTATTTCTCAGGAAAAAGACCAGCAGGCGGATCCCCTTATTGCTACCAAAGCCGGGGTGGCTAAAGTCAGTCTGGCGGTCATTGCCGGTACGGCGACCACCGCTATTGTGTTTTTGCCCAATATCGTGGGGGCAAAAGTCAATGTCACCGTATTTTTAGAACACGTGGCGATAGCCATTTGTATCTCTTTATTTGCATCGTTGCTGATCTCCCAAACCTTGATCCCCCTGCTCACCAGCAAAATCAAGCACCGGCCCCGTTCGTCACGCACCCAAAGTCGGCCCATCACCCTTAAATATGAAAGACTGCTTAACTGGACCCTACACCATCAGGGCAAAACCTGCCTGATAGCCCTTGCACTGCTCCTTAGCACCGCCCTTCCCATGCAATTCGTCACGAATGATGATGACGGTGACGGGGACAATAATCGGATTTGGATGAATTACGATATTCAGGGTAGTTTCAGTCTTGAGGAAGTGGAAAAAACCGTCAGCAAAATGGAAGCGTTTCTTTATGCCCATCAACAGGAATTTCATATTAAACAGGTTTACTCCTACTACACAGCCGGCTTTGCCGTATCGGGCTTAACCCTGGTAGACGATTTACCCATAAAACACGCTGCCTTGAAAAAACGCATTAAGGACAAATTACCCGCCTTTGCCCGGGCCCGTCCGTCGTTTCAATGGGAGCAGGGCAACGGTGGCGGGATCCAGATGACCTTACTTGGGGACTCATCCGACACCCTAAACCAAATTGCCCGGCAAGTGGTGCCGGTGGTGGCCAACATTGCTGGTTTAAGCGATGTAAAAACCGATACAAAAGGCCAAAAAGAAGAACTCAGGATCGTCATTGATCGCCAGAAAGCCTTTCGCTTTGGCTTAAATAGCAGTGATATTGCCACGGTCATTGGGACCGCATTGCGTGGGGTCAATCTGCGCACATTCAGGCACAGTGAAACCGGTGAAGTGGCTATCCGTTTAATGTATGACGAAACCCTGCAAGGATCGGTAGCACAGCTGAAAAATTTAAGCATCAAACGGGATGGCGCACAAAATGTCAGCCTGGATATGGTGGCCGATATGAGCGTTGTGCCACGCCTGTCACAAATTGACCGCAGTTATCGACAAACCTCTATCACTATTGGCGCCAATCTGGAGGACAAATTTACCCTTGAACAGGCACAAGACGCCATTAAGGACGTTATGCAGTATATTGAACTTCCCAGCGGCTATAGCTGGACCTTCGATGGCAGTATTGCCCGGCAAAACGAAAATGAAGATGCCATGCAAACCAATATGTTATTAGCTGTATGCATGATTTATGTGGTGATGGCGGCGTTATTTGAATCCCTGCTACTGCCCACTGCGGTGATCACCTCCCTGTTATTCTCCATGACCGGGGTATTTTGGGCGCTGTTTATCACCGGCACCCCCATGTCAATCATGAGCATGATCGGCATGCTTATTTTAATGGGAATTGTGGTGAACAATGGCATTGTTTTAGTTGACCGGATCAATCAACTGGTCAATAGCGGATATGCAGTGCAAAAAGCCATCATTCAGGCCTGTTTGACCCGCGTGCGCCCCATATTAATGACCGTTGCGACTACTGTATTAGGGCTGGTGCCACTGGCCTTAGGCACCACGCGCATCGGCGGCGACGGGCCACCCTACTCACCGATGGCGATTGCCATTATTGGCGGCCTGATATTCTCCACAGTGACCAGTTTAGTCTTAGTACCCCTGGCCTACTTATTGTTATTAAAACTTAGGCATAAAACACAGCGTATGATTAGCATCAGTAAGCTATTAGTCACCCGACTCATTAGCGCATAGCCATCCAAGGGCCAGAGGGCGAGGATACTCTGGCTATTTTTCTAATAAACCAGACAATATACTGATTGCCTGGACCTCACTGTCATCAAGCTCACCATCCAATTGTGCTATGTCTCTGACCAACTTCATGGCCTGCTCTTTCATCTCCTTATCCACTAATAAACGCGCCCGATGGGCAAGAAAGTCTTCTATACTCTTATCAGCAATCGCCTCCTGGCACTTGGCTAAACTGGCAGAATAATAATTGTCCTGAGAGATATCTGATTTCCATGCTAGTGAGCCCAGCCAGCTATGCATAAAGTCTGCTTCACTTTGGCTAATCACACCATCGGCGACAATCAAAAATAAGGCTAAGTCAAATAACGCCTGTCGTTGTTGTTGATCTTCGCATTGCCCCATATCCAAAGCTTGAATAAAACTGTCAAATCGCATATTTAGTTCCCTTTAAATTTTTAACATCATTGTTTACAAACCAGTCTATTTTCATATTTAGTCCGAGACAAATTGAGAAATGATTTTGATTGCTTTAGGCTAGCGAAAAATTATTTCCCAAACTAGTGTGAACAGTTAAATCAATGAATAAACCCAATGTCAGTTTATGCCTCATTAATCCCAAAAGCCCGCAAAATATGGGCAGCATTCTGCGCGCGGCAGGTTGTTATGGGGTGAATAGGATATTTTATACGGGACAGCGTTACGCCCGCGCCTTGAACTTTGCGACCGATACCAAAAATGCTAGTTCAGACATTCCGATCAGTAACATCC
Organism: Paraglaciecola sp.; assembly: GCA_047618055.1. GTDB lineage: Bacteria > Pseudomonadota > Gammaproteobacteria > Enterobacterales > Alteromonadaceae > Paraglaciecola. The sequence goes on from JBLHIW010000019.1 coordinate 16,847, forward strand.
AGGACATTAAGCAACACATCCCCGCTGATACCTCGCTGATTGCCGTTGAATTAGTAGAAGGCGCCCACGCCCTGCCCCATTTTACTCATCCCGAAAATGCCTTCTACCTGTTCGGCCCTGAAGACGGCTCAATCCCCCAGGCGCTACTTAATCAATGTGAACACATTGTGTATGTACCCACTAAAGGTTGCATGAACCTCGCCGCAACGGTCAACGTTGTGTTGTATGATCGCATGGCCAAATCACCTACAACTCAATATAACGACCAAATAATTTTAGCCAGCCGCGACACCAATAATCGGACAAAAACCCCTAAAAAAGAGTAATTTATTACTCAACACCAGAGAAAATGTTAAATATTTATTGTTATTTAGGCGTTTTATTTGTCTTCCTTTCCGATCCCTGTGTATATTGATATGTTAGCTGTAATCAGTTAGTTATCTGGCCCACGGAATAAGACAAAACCACAAAGGATGAATAAAATGAGCGATGATATGCGCATTCCACGCAACGCAGAAAATGACCACACAGATGAAATGGCTAAAGTACGCAGGGATTTTATTAAAGAAAAAACCGGTGCTGATCTAGTACATACGGGACAATACACCATTGATACCAGCGTACTGCCAGGAAACATAGAGAATTTTATCGGCATAGTACAAATGCCGGTAGGCGTTGCAGGGCCGGTGCATATCAACGGGGAGCATGCCAATGGCCATTTTTATGTTCCAATGGCAACAACCGAAGGCACGCTGGTAGCAAGTTATAGCCGCGGTATGCGAGTGATAAACGAATGTGGCGGTGTTAAGACCACCGTGGTTGAGGGATGGATGCAACGTGCTCCTGCCTTTATTTTTGAAGATGCCCGACAAGCCCGTGATTTTGGTGGATGGATAACCGAGAATTTTGAAAAAATAAAAGCCGTCTCAGAAACGACCACCAGTGTCGGCAAATTGGAGCACATCCAACAATGGTCTGTATCCAAAACCAAATACTTACGGTTTAATTATACAACCGGTGATGCAGCCGGTCAGAATATGGTTGGTAAAGCCACTTTAGTTGCCTGTGAATGGATCAAAGCCAATTCACCTATTCCATGTAGATATATGTTGTCAGGCAATATGGATACGGATAAAAAGCACTCCCATCTTAATATGCTCCACTCCCGTGGCAAGCGAGTAATCGCTGAAATTGTGCTGAAAAAAGAAGTCTTAGCCCGAGTTATGAAGGTCGATACTAAGATGTTAGCCGGTGCAACCGTGTTAGCCAATACCGGTGCCTTAATGGCCGGCGCAGCGTATAACGGCCCACACTCGGCCAATGGCATTGCTTCGGTGTATATTGCAACAGGGCAAGATGAAGCCAATGTGGTGGAATCTCATGCCGGTATGCTTTCACATGAGCTGCTGGATAACGGTGATTTATATATGTCGGTGACCCTGCCATCCTTAATTGTGGCCACCTTTGGTGGTGGTACCGGCTTGCCTACCCAAAATGAATGCCTGCAAATGATGGATTGTGTAGGTAAAGGCAAAGCGAATAAATTTGCTGAAATTGTCGCCGCCACTGTCTTAGCCGGGGATATTTCATTAGGTTGTGCCGTTATCGCCGGCCATTGGGTCAGCAGTCATGACCAAATGGGCCGAAACCGCTAAAAAAAACGTCTCCTAAAACCCGGTATTCACCGGGTTTTTTTATGTTTAAAAGAATATTAAATTAATTGAATAGTTAGTATGCGATTTCTAATTTAGCTGTCTATTGTGTACGGCATTGAAACAACAATTTAATTTTTAAACTTAACGGAGCAACAATTATGAACAACATCGACATGATTAAAGAAAAAGCGACTGAAGCTCAAGAAGCAACTATGAACAACATAGATATGTTTAAAGAAAAAGCAACAGCAGCCCAAGAAACAGCCCGTAAAGTATTTTTAGCCGGTTTGGGCGCATACGGTAAAAGCGTTGAAGAAGCCAAAGGCCGTTTTGAAACCCTCAGCGCTGACTCAAACCTTATGTTTGCTGAGTTAGTGAAAAAGGGCGAGAGTCTTGAGTCTGAAGGTAAAAGCAAGTTCGTTGAAGCAAAAAGCAAAATAGCGGCTAAAGCTGACTTCGAAAACCGTGTTGTTGCTCTGCGCGCTACACTGGGTCTTGAGCAAAACGAAGCAGATGTGAAAATCGAAGAATTGAACGCTAAAATCGACGCTTTAACAAAAGCCGTGGCTAAATTAGCCAAGTAATTTATTTTAGCCCTCAGGATACCGGCGTTTCTCAAGGTGCCTGGCTCAGAACTACCCTTTGAAAGGGTGCCCATGGGCACCCTTTTTTTTGCCTGTTTCCATATGCCACTATTGAGGCGTACACTAAAACCTGCCCATTGAGACTCACGCCACTGAGGGTAATACTCAAGTGTGGTGTGAATACACAGGAGGCCTGATGCCCCGTCCCCCACCGTTTGTTAATAAAGAACACGCTAATAAGGCCCACAGTACTACAACGCAACGTTCACAAGACATACTCGGTGCCGGCCGTTTAACCGTTGATGCGACTACTGGTATTATTGATATCGTAGAATCTTTGCATAATAGCATCCACCGGGTTGGCGGACTGCTTGGCGACGCTAATCAAACTCGCACTTCGGGTATGACCGGGGTGGTATATGGGACTATTCGTAAGATCACCGGATTAATCGGCAGTGGCATCGACAGTCAACTTCAACAGCCCACCATCCCAGTTCAAAACGCAGACAGTTCAGAACAACGTGAAGCGCTGTTATCCGTAATCAATGGCATAATGGGCGATCAGCTGGTAGCAAAAAACAACCCCCTGGCCATTCCAATGCAGTTACGTGCTAAAGGCAAGGTTTTAGATAAGCAGAGCCTACAAAAGCTTATTCGTGACTCCAATGGCCAGATTGCACTGATGATACATGGACTGTGTATGAACGATTTACAATGGCAGCGTCAGGGACACGATCACGGAGAAGCGCTGGCCCGGGAACTGGGTTTTACTCCCATTTATCTGCACTACAACAGCGGACGGCATATCTATCAAAATGCTCAGGACTTATCCGCCTTACTTGATAGTTTACTTACTCAAGCCTCAAAACCCATTGAACTAAGTATTATTGCCCACAGTATGGGGGGCTTGGTCTCCCGCAGTGCTTATCACTACGCCACAAAAGACAATTTATCCTGGCCCGCTCACCTTAAAAAATTAGTCTGTTTAGGTAGCCCACACCACGGCGCTCCCATGGAAAAAGGCGGTAATTGGATTGATACCCTACTGAAAATCAGCCCCTATTCCGCCCCATTTACCGGATTAACCCAGGTACGCAGCAGCGGGATAACAGACCTGCGTTACGGTCATCTGCTCGAAGAAGATCGTCAGGGCAAGGATAGATTTGAACGCCTACCAGATCAACGCACCCCGCTCCCCCTGCCTGATGACGTTCAATGTTATGCCGTCGCCGCGAGTATACAGGATGACGCTAAGGCCTTTGGGGAAGAGCTGATCGGTGACGGTCTGGTAACGGTAAGCAGTGCTCTGGGTCGGCATAAACAAGAAGCATTGCGGCTAGATTTCAAAGCCACTCACCAATGGATCGGGCGCAACATTAATCATATGGAGCTACTCAGTCACCCAGAGGTGTATAAGGTGATTAAAGCCTGGTTGGCGTAGCATCAACAAGCCTTGCACTGGCCGCTGTTATTCCCTGCCATCTAGGGCCTCGATTTTTACGCAAATTTATCGTGGCCCAAGGTGAACTAGTGCTAATGTAGCCAAAATGCCAATGTTTATAAAAATATTTAATGCCTCATTAAGCCCCTTTTTTAGCCACTGAGTTTTACCCAAGGAGTCAATTATGCTTGCCTTACTGTTTAAACCTGTCCGGTATTTGATTAGCCCATGCCTTTGCCAGACATCCGGGAAAATAGCGGCTACTGTGTTGTTTTTATTGTTACTCACAGCGTGTCAATCCAACACGGCACTTAAGCAAACTCAGGCCACAGTTGCCGCTATTTCCTATGGCGAAAATCCGGCTCTTGTCGAGCCAGAAACCTCATTGATACCCACAATCAATATTGCCAAAGCGGTAGGTTGGCAACAGGCTGAGATACCGACCAGCCCCATTGCCAATTTAGTGGTGAATAAATTTGCTGGGGGTCTGGACCACCCACGGTGGCTTTATCGATTGCCAAATGGTGATATTTTAGTCGCACAAAGTAATAAGCCTGATAAAAAAAACGAAGCCGGTGGATTCGTTGCCTGGGTGCAAGGTAAAGTCATGGCCGCTGCGGGAGCCGGAGTAAAAAGTGCTGATCGCATCACTCTTTTGCGAGATACCAATAATGATGGCGTGGCCGACCTTCAAACGATATTTTTGCAAAACCTGCATTCCCCTTTTGGCATGGCCTTAGTCGACAACACCCTATACGTCGCCAATACCGATGCCATCGTAGCTTATCCCTATGAGCCTGATCAGACGCAAATTACCGCTGCAGGGCTTACGGTCACCCCATTACCTGCCGGGGAAATTAACCATCATTGGACCAAAAACCTGCTGGCCAGTCATGACGGGCGTACACTTTATGTGACAGTAGGCTCAAATAGCAACATAGGGGAAAATGGCTTCGACGTGGAGACTCAACGTGCCGCAATTTTGGCTGTAGATATCGCCAGTGGGCTAAAAAGAATATTCGCATCTGGACTGCGCAATCCGGTGGGTATGGCCTGGGTCGGCAATACTCTTTGGACTGTCGTTAATGAACGGGATGAGCTAGGCGACAACCTGGTACCTGATTATATGACCTCTGTGCAAGAAAATGCTTTTTACGGCTGGCCTTACAGTTACTTTGGCCAGAATGTGGACACCCGGGTCGAACAAAACAACCCGCAATTAGTCCAACAAGCGATTAAACCTGATTATGCTCTGGGGGCCCATACTGCTTCCTTAGGACTACTATATAGCGATACAACACAGAGCCTGGGCCCCTTAACGACAGGCATGTACGTGGGCCAGCATGGCTCATGGAATCGCAAACCGCGAAGCGGTTATAAAGTGGTCTTTGTACCTTTTACCGATGGCCTTCCTGCGGGCTTGCCTCAGGACGTTTTAAGGGGGTTTTTGAATGATAAAGGTCAGGCCCAGGGACGTCCGGTAGGGGTGATTTTCAGCCAAACAGGCGATTTATTGGTAGCTGATGACGTGGGTAATGTCATTTGGCGTGTGAGTGAAAGATAAGTGCTTGTTTAAGCCTGAACAAGGTCGGTTTTAGGCTGGTTGGAATAGGGTCTATGTATCGGATACATACCTGAGCACTTGAATTGAGCCAAAAAGCCCTCAGTTCTTGTTGTAGGAAATTTAGAATGTGATTGTGCTTGTGCGATTTGAATTTAGCTTAAATCCACCTTCGCTATAAAACTAACCGACTAAATAACACAGGATGAATAAATGATTGCAGATCAAAAAGTAGCATCTCTACACTACACCGTAAAAGACACCGAAGGCAACGTTGTCGATAGCTCACAAGGTGGTGAGCCATTGGTTTACCTACATGGCCAAAATAATATTATTACCGGTTTGGAATCCGCTCTGGCGGACAAAAGCACCGGCGATACGTTTGATGTAACCGTTGAACCGGCGGATGCCTACGGTGAATACAATGAAGAATTGCTGCAAGTTGTACCTCGCAAAGCCTTTGAGGGTGTTGAAAAAATCGAACTAGGCATGGTTTTTTCTGCCGAAGCCCAGAACGGGCCGGTGCGATTGAAGGTCACAAGCATTGAAGGTGATGACATTACAGTCGATCCAAATCA
>JBLHIW010000020.1:0-21980 GCA_047618055.1 Paraglaciecola sp.
TTGCCATGAGTCACAGTATCCCGGTTTTTCAGCCCGAGTCTTTGAAAGCCCCTGATACTCAGCAACAATTGACCGAACTGGGTGCCGATGTGATGGTGGTGGTGGCCTACGGCCTAATACTTCCCCAGGTGGTGTTGGATACCCCTCGATACGGCTGTCTAAATGTACACGGCTCATTATTACCTAAATGGCGGGGTGCTGCGCCTATTCAAAGGGCAATCTGGGCGGGAGATCAAGAAACTGGCATTACTATCATGCAGATGGATAAAGGTCTGGACACCGGGCCGATGTTAATGAAAAAAGCCCTAAGCATTGAGCCTAATGACACCAGCGCATCCCTCTACGAAAAACTAGCCGATATTGGTCCCGGGGCCTTATTGGAAACCCTGGAGGCTTTATCTGTAATCAAACCTGAAAAACAGGATGACAGCCTTGCCAGCTATGCCCACAAACTTTCAAAACAAGAAGCCCAAATGGACTGGCAACTTAGTGCCAAGCAATTGGCACGCAATGTTAGAGCATTTAACCCTTGGCCTGGTGCTTATTTTGAACTGCATGGCTCAGCTTTGAAAGTATGGAAAGCTCAGGTGATAGACGTGCCCATTGACAAGCAAGGCGCAATCCCCGGACAAATACTCAAAGCTGACAAGGAGGGCATAGTGGTTGCGACGACAGAGCAGGCTATAGTGCTTGAGACTATCCAACTACCCGGTAAAAAACCCTTGCCCATTATTGATATATTAAACGGACATGCCGATTGGTTTAAGACTGATGGGATTTTGTCATGAGCAATCACCCTAGCAGAAAAGCGCATAATCTACGGGCCGATGCCGCCAGTGTGCTGCATAAAATTCTTGAGCAAGGCCAATCGGCCAGAGAATGTTTACCCGCTGCACAGCTGGCGTATTCAGAACAAGACAAAGCCTGGTTACAGGAAATGGTCTACGGCGTCTTACGCCAACTACCCATCCTACAATTATGGCTACGCTTACTTTTAGATAAACCATTAAAGAATCGCTTCAAAGTGGTTGAGCACCTCATCATGCTGGGCTTTTACCAACTGGCCTTCAGTCGGGTTTCAACCCATGCGGCGGTATCTGAGACCGTCAGTGCCTGTCAGCCCCTCAATACCATTGCGATGAAAGGATTAGTCAACGCCGTATTGCGTAATTTTATTCGCCAGGAAATGGATAAGGAAAGGCCCGGGGATCCACAAATCAGCTCAGGCTTACCCAAGTGGATATATAAGCAGCTTGAAAGCGCTTATCCTGAGCAAGTACCAGCGTTAGTCGCTGGGATGCAGACCAAGGCACCAATATGGTTGCGCGTCAATCAAAAGCAAATAAGTCGGGACTTATATGTGGCAGAACTTGCTGCACAAAATATAGAATTTACCCTAGGGTCCGAACAAGATGCAGGCCTAATTCTAAGCAAAGGACAAGATATCACCACTTTGCCCGGCTACCATCAAGGATGGTTTGCGGTACAAGACGGTGCCGCGCAGCTTGCAGCACCGTTGTTAGAAGCCAAAGCAGGTGAGCGTATTTTGGATTGCTGCGCCGCACCGGGAGGAAAAACCTGTCATATACTTGAGTTACAGAGCAAGGTAGACAAACTTATCGCCCTTGATATTGATCAAAAAAGATTAGTTCGCGTCAGCGAAAATTTACAGCGACTGGGACACCAGGCCGACTTATTGATCGGGGATGCAAGCCAGCCTGCACAGTGGTGGGATGGAGTTCTGTTTGACCGGATACTATTAGATGCCCCCTGTTCCGCCACCGGCGTGATCCGCCGGCACCCAGATATAAAATGGTTACGAAAGGCTTCAGATATTGCGACCTTAGTCAGCTTGCAAGCAGTCATACTCGATGCCATTTGGCCTATGTTAAAGCCGGGGGGCACCATGCTGTATGCGACATGCTCCGTTTTACCACAGGAAAACCATCAGCAAATCAAGGCGTTTTTGCTAAGAACTGGAGATGCGAAGCTTGATTTAAGCTTTGAAAACGATGCACCAGAACGTCCGGGCAGACAAATATTGCCTGGGGAACAACAAATGGATGGTTTCTACTATGCGAGACTGATAAAGTCATAGGCTGTTTTTCCATTAATTCATACACAACAATAAGTTAGAGCGACGTTATAATGAAAATTATTATCCTTGGAGCAGGCCAAGTTGGCGCTACCCTCGCAGAAAACTTAGTCAGTGAAAAAAATGAAATCACGGTTATAGATTCTGATCCGGAAACCCTACGACACCTTCAAGACAGGTTGGACTTGCAGGTTGTTTGTGGCGTTGGTTCCCATCCTGACGTCTTGAAAAAGGCTGGAGCGGAAGATGCCGATATGCTTATTGCTGTCACCAATAGTGACGAGAGTAATATGATGGCTTGTCAGGTAGCCTACAGCTTATTTAAAACGCCCACCAAGATTGCCCGAGTCAGATCAGAACAATACATCATCTACCAGGAACAACTGTTTAAACATCAGGACGTGCCGGTAGACCATCTAATTGCCCCTGAGCAACTTGTCACCAAGGCGATCAAACGCCTGATAGATTATCCAGGCGCACTGCAAGTGGTGGAGTTTGCCGACGGCAAAGCCAGCTTAGTCGCAGTGAAAGCCTATTACGGTGGACTTTTAGTCGGCCATGCCTTATCTACCTTAAAAGAACACATACCCAATGTTGACACCCGGGTGGCTGCTATTTATCGCCGGGGCCGTCCAATACGACCACTTGGGACCACCGTTATTGAAGCAGATGACGAAGTGTTTTTTATCGCTGCCACTAAGCACATACGTACGGTGATGAGCGAGTTACAGAAACTTGAATCCAGTTATAAACGGATCATGATTGCTGGTGGCGGCTTGATTGGTGAAGGCTTAGCGAAATTACTCGAGCACAATCATAATGTGAAATTGATTGAATTTAGCCCAAGCCGAGCGAAACAGTTGTCTGCCAACCTAGACAAAACTATCGTTTTTTGTGGTGATGCCTCCGATCATGAGCTTCTAACTGAGGAAAACGTTGAGCAGGTCGATGCCTTTATCGCGGTAACCAATGACGACGAGGCCAACATTATGTCCGCCATGTTGGCTAAGCGCCTTGGGGCAAAAAAAGCCATGGTGCTGATACAACGGGGGGCTTATGTTGACTTGGTACAAGGGGGAGAAATTGATATCGCCTTTTCTCCACAGCAAGCCACTATCTCAGCACTGCTCACTCATGTCAGGCGTGGAGATATAGTGAATGTTTACTCACTTCGCCGCGGAGCGGCTGAAGCCATTGAGGCTATCGCCCACGGTGACAAAAGCACCTCAAAGGTGGTAGGCCGCGAAATCCGTGAAATCAAGCTGCCACCGGGCACCACTATTGGCGCAATAGTCCGGGAAGACGAGGTCATTATCGCCCACGGTAATACCAAAATTGCCGCAAACGATCATGTCATTTTGTTTCTGGTGGATAAAAAGTTTATTGGCCTCGTGGAAAAACTGTTCCAGCCTAGTGCCTTCTTTTTTGGCTAGCGCTATATAGACAATATCAGGGTAAATACTTGCTCGGCAGAGCAAAAAGTCTATGATTAAAACACTAAATTATTACTTTGAGATCAGCAAAATGAACAGGCTCAATCTTTTATTCTTTGTCGCCATGCTTAGTACTACCCCACAAACTCAGGCTCAAAGTTGGCTGGATTCGTTGAAAAGTATGATGGGTATAGAGCAGGAAAAGGCTGAAGCACTCAATATCAATGACATGGTAAGTACTGTCACAGACTCACTGGGCGTCACACAACAACAGGCAAGCGGCGGTTTGGGTTCATTGTTTACCTTGGCAAAAAACAACATTTCTGCAGAACAGTACAGTCAATTAGCGAGTGTACTTCCTGGCGTAGACACCCTTTTAAAAGCAGCACCAGATGTAAGCGCCATGACCAGCGAAGGTGGCTTAAGCGGCTTAATGGATAAAGCAGCCGACTACAATGAATCACTCAAAGCCATCAATAAGGTGAAAAAACAGTTTGAGTCACTTGGTCTCGATCCCAAAATGATTACTCAATTTGCCGCTAAGGCAAAAGAATATCTTGATACGGAAGAAGGCCAACAAGCCAAAGAATTACTCAGTAAAGGGTTGGGTAAGTTACTGGGGTAAGTGCCTAGACTGTCACTTACCCCATAACAGGCTCTTTCCTTAAGAGCCTGTTACTTGTCTACCCTTCCTCACTTCAGGTCAAATTTTTTAATCACCCCTGAATTCGACAATAGCCTCTGAAATTCAAAGTGCAATTCAAATCTGAGAAGCGCCATACCACACATTTAGCCAGATCAAATAATAAACAGTTTTCGCTTGAAATATCATCATTAGAAACTAATATTTTTGATGTGCTTGAATTTTCAGGTACTAACCATTAGCTCAAAGAGAGATGTTATGACAATCGAGACTAATTTACGTTCGAGCTATTCCAAGTTTTTTGGTCAGACGATATTTGTGGTTTCCTTTGCACTCATATCATCCGCCTTTGCTCAAGAAGAGACTGAAGAAGAAGCATTAGCCAGAGCCCAGGGGCAAATGAACGCCGAGGTATTATCTAAACCTTTTTTAGCCGAACGTCCAAAGGAAGTGGATGCATATATCGAAGGAATGCTAAAAAATAAAGTAAAACCGCCAGAGTATCAAGGCACGTATTGGCGCCGGGGTTATACATGCAGGGATTTGTTGCGCTACAACTGGACCCAATATCGTAATTGTCGTTATTACTACCGCTATCATGGCCGATATTATTAGATATTTATCAACCATAAAAAACGTAAAGGAACCTACTATGAACGTAAAGGCATACAGATTACATACTGCATTGATAAGTGTGATGATACTAACATTGTCTGGTTGTGCAGCAATGCACACGTCTATCGCCAAAAAAGATCTGGATGTGCAAACAAAAATTAGCACCTCCATATTTGTTGATCCCGTTACCAAAGATAAGCGTAAAATATATCTTGAGGTGCGAAGTGGGGTAATGGAGTTTGACCGTAATGCATTTAGAAAAGCGTTAAACGAGCAAATTCTCGCCAGTGGCAATGGTTACACCTTTGTCGATGGGCCGGATAAGGCACAATATTCTATGAGTGTTTTTGTGCGCAATCTTGAAAAAGGCACTCCCTCTTCTGCAGCAAGTGCTTTGAGTAGTGGATATCAGGGTGTTGCTGCGGGTGCAACTCTCAGTTATGCAACAGGCGGAAGCGGCCGCGATGCGGCTGGGGCAGGACTGTTAATTGGATTGGCCTCTACCGCAGCAAATGCCTTTGTAAAGGACGTTACTTACCTGCTGATTGCAGACATCCAAATAAAAGAAAGGGCAGCCAAAGGCGTTATCGTGCGCCGGGACTCCAAAACCAATACAAAAATATCTGATGACGGGGCAACTACGCAAACCTATTCTGAAGCGACGAACAAAAAAGAGTATCGAACTCGTGTTGTTACAACGGCCAACAAAGCTAATCTTGAGTTAGCAGAGGCGCAGCCATTGATGTTTGAAAAAACCGCTTACGCAATGGCTTCTTTTTTCTAGTACAGGATTTAAAAGATTCGTTTGTAAAGGGTTCTTAACGGAGCCCTTTTTCATTTGCGTATAAACATTAACTGCGCCAAAACATTAACTGCGCCAAAACGTTGGCGAGAATAAAACCAGCAAAGAAAATACCTCTAAACGTCCAAACAACATGGCCAGCACAAGCACCCATTTACCGGGGTCGCTGACGTCTGCATAGGTCTGCGCTACGCCCCCGAGCCCAGGCCCAAGGTTGTTCAGTGTCGCGGCGGTGGCACTAAAAGCCGTCACATCATCCATACCGGTGGCAATAAGACAGACCATGATGATCACAAAAATCATGGCGTAGGCTGAGAAAAAGCCCCATACCGCTTCAACGACACGATCGGGTAGCGCTCTGTCACCCAACTTAACTGAATATACGGCTTTTGGATGGATAAGCCGGTTGACCTCACGCTTTCCCTGTAAGTAGAGTAAAAATACCCGGATGACTTTTAAGCCGCCCCCCGTAGAGCCGGCACATCCGCCAATAAAACTTGAAAAAATCAACATGATAGGCAAAAAAGCAGGCCAATGGGCAAAATCTGTCGTAGTGAAACCTGCGGTCGTGCTCATGGATACTGATTCAATCAGAGCTTGATCAAACGCGATGCTCGCATCATCAAACCAGGAATATTGCACTAGCACCAAAAAACAAATAAGTATCAGGCAAAATTGAATTAAAAAGAAGGCTTTGAGTTCGGGATCGTAAAAATAGCCCTTAAGGGTACGTCCCGTCGCGGCGCCGTAGTGCAAGGCAAAATTAAGTGCCGCAATCCACAAAAACACCACGCAAACCAGATTAACGGCGAAACTATCAAAATGGCCCAAACTCGCGTCGTAAGTAGAAAACCCTCCAATGGCAATGGTTGAGAATGCATGACATATAGCATCAAACCAACTCATGCCCGCCACCCAATAAGCAAGCATACAGGCAATCGTCAGGGAGAGATAAATATACCAAAGGTGTTTCGCAGTATCGGCTATACGTGGCGTCATTTTAGAATCTTTAACCGGTCCGGGTGTTTCTGCCCGGTATAACTGCATACCCCCGACCCCTAAGATAGGCAAAATGGCCACCGCCAATACAATGATCCCCATACCTCCAAGCCACTGAAGCTGCTGGCGGTAAAACTGCACCGCTTTAGGTAAGTAGTCAATGCCCTCTATAACGGTTGCGCCGGTCGTGGTTAAACCGGAAAACGACTCAAAAAATGCGTCGGTGACCGACATCTGGGGTTGCTCTAAAAGCAGAAATGGCAAGGCACCAAAACTAGCCAGTACGGTCCAAAACAACACGACAATTAAAAAACCTTCTTTGGCACGGAGATCGTATCGATAACCACGGTTCGGATACCAGATTGCCAGACCAGTGCCTAAACACAATAAAAAGGCCAGGAAAAACGGCAGACCACTACCGTCTTTGAATATGACTGAAACGATTGTGGGGGGCACCATGGTAACGCTGAACAAAGCGACCAGTAGACCCAGTATTCTAATAATAGTGCGGTACTGCATGGTTTATAAGCTGCCCTTTAGTAACACGCGATAAACATGTGTTGCTGAGAGAGTAAGGGTGATGGTAAAAAAACTCGATTCATTAGTTTTATTATTTTCATTCGAATAAGTAATTATTGTCCACCCACGCCTAAATCAAAAGGGCTTAATGAAAATAAATACCTTAAATCAGGGTTTTAGGCGTATTCAACATCAATTTATAACAAAAAACATTAATAAAACACCATATTGACAGTGATTCCATGGATTATTTATTATTTTTTTCTCAGTTCCCTCCGGTATTTTAAAGTCCGTTTACGCAGATGGTGTAGCAGCCGTTATCGAGAAAAAGAGATCATCCAAGAGCAATTGCAGGCCACACAAGTCCATGTCACTGGTGATGGCTTCGTTCTCACAGGTCTTATCGAAAAAGATGAGTTGGCAAACCCCAATCAAACCACCTTATTATCAACAACGAGAAACGTGGTTGGGACTTAAGAGTCGCCGTGATGGATACAGAGCGAGCATACATTAAACTTGGCAAGTTAACCGCCCTGAAGCTCGCCACCTACCCTCAGCAGGTCATATCCAGAAAAGTCGGCGAGATAACTGCTACAGCCGCTCCCATATCCGGTCTATCTGAGATGCGAATACCCCAGAACGGAGCCATAATCGGCCTATATAGCCGGTTTTTTGCCTCTGCCAATACCCAGGCACACAGTCCGAAGTGCGCGCCTTTTTACCCCTTGAATCTATAGTCAGTGCCAATGGTCGCAACGCAGAGTTGCTTGTTATTAACAATAAACGCTAGGCGGGGAAAAGGCAGGGAAAAATCGCTTTTATTCTGGGCGACCAGATAGCCATCTGAGCAGGTATGAATGAGGGTGAAAATGTCATCAGCGATGGTGTCAACATGGCCAGCGTTCAATAATACATTAAGAATATTCCACAACTTGCCTTAAAAAATAGCCCTCTGAGCCTAGTGGCGATAATTATTCATTACCTTAGGGTCCCTGTCGTTATTTACCATGCCGCGTGCCGAGGATCCTCCTATCGAGCAGGTGCCAAACGAATAACTCACTTAGTGTGTTTCTAACCGGCGTTTGCTGATAGCGTGTGGCCTATCCTATTGTGGCCCGAATAAGTAGCGTTCACTGACAACTTAGTCGGCAACCACACCCTGATTCATAACCATAGTCACAGCCCTAAATTGTTTCTCGCAGGGCATACCATCTAACTCGATAATGCCATCAATTACCAACTGGGCGTAGCCATGCACCATGGACCATGATGCCAGCAGGAGTGCGTCTTTGTGGTGGGGTTTAAACGCACCACTGGCGAGCCCGGCATCCAAAGTCTGTTCCAGCAGTTGAAGGGCTTCACCATGGCAGTCGTCATTCATATTGGCGGCAAACTCTTCCACCCGCATGCTATACATTAATCGGTAAGTTTCTGGGTTTTGCTGAGCAAATTCAACATAAGCCTGCCCGCCTCGTTGAAACGCACCGACGGGATCATGCTCAATATCTCCCATCACCTCTTTCATTGCCGCCGCCAAGCGGGCCGAACCGTCGCTTGCCAGGGCTGAGAATAACGCTGCTTTGTCTGCAAAGTGGCGATAAGGCGCAGCCTGAGAAACACCGACTTCTCGTGCCAGCGCCCGTAAACTTAGTTTTGCTGCACCCTGGTCACGAATACTGACAACAGCAGCATCCATAAGGGCTTGACGTAGATTTCCGTGGTGATACTTGGCTCTAATACTCATCGACCATTAACTAAAGTGAATACGGTTTCATTTAAGCAAAAAACATTCATGAAAACAACGTAATGCCCGGCATATAAAGCAAACACACGTTTTTACATTCATTTGCTAGTGACCTCCTGTACATCTTGCAAAACTGACCCACTGCAACAAAAGGCACAAAGACAATAATTACATTCCCCCTAAGTACAGCACTAACAGCATTGTTAGGTAGTCGCCAGGCAGCCACCCAAGCAACAGAAACCGACCAATTCACCTTGAAAAACCCCAGAAAATTATGCGGTTCTGAAGATGATTTTATCCCATGGACATAATGTTGGCCTCCACCAAGATAAAAGCAAACCCAGAGAATGTAAGTAGGTGCTTACTTACTGCAAAGCGTCGAATAATTAATTTCAATTCATTGGTTTTATGCTATTTACGCCCCAGCCCTTGCCATCTGTGCCTTATACTTTTTCGCTTATGCTTTAATGGGTATACAACTTAAAAAAGTTTAAAGTTTATGCTTTCCACAGTGACAATTTGTGTGTAAAGTAGCGAACCGTTTTAGATTAAGGCTGACTCCGCTAAGCTTTTATCCACAGACAATAATAATAAAAATAACATCGTCTCAATCTGACTTAAACCTTAAAAAACATACTATATATAAGGCTTTCAGACGCTTTGCCATTGAAATGGTCAAGGTAATTTGATCATGTCTGGTTATTTTTTTCAACAGAGTTATCCACAATTTCACGACGCGAATACCTAGATGAATCAATTTCTCTGTGGCATGCTTTGTGCGTTTCCATCTCCTTCATAATTAGAATATTACTATGACCGATCTTTCAGCAATAAATACTATCAATACACACGGCAAGCCATTTATTTTAGTTGATGGTTCTTCTTACCTTTTTCGTGCTTACCATGTCCCCTATTTGCAGGCCTTATCAACATCATCAGGGCAGCCGACTGGTGCAATTACCGGTGTTCTTAACATGATAAAGAGCCTGCAAAAAGAATATCCCAACGGCAATGTGATCGTGGTGTTCGACGCGAAAGGTAAAACCTTCCGTAATGATCTCTATCCTGAATATAAATCCACTCGGCCACCTATGCCCGACGAACTTCGCAGTCAAATAAAGCCCCTTCATCAAATTATTGAAGCGATGGGTTTACCTTTATTGGTAATCGAAGGGGTTGAAGCCGACGACGTGATTGGGACTTTAGCCAATCAGGCATCTAGCCTTGGTATGGAAACGGTCATTTCTACCGGTGATAAAGATATGGCCCAGTTGGTCACGCCACATGTGCGTCTAATCAATACCATGACTAATCTGGAAATGGATGAGGCGGGAGTAATGGAAAAATTTGGGGTACGCCCTGATCAGATAATAGACTATTTGGCCTTGATGGGAGACAAGGTAGATAACATTCCGGGGGTAAATAAGTGTGGCCCCAAAACCGCGGCAAAATGGCTAAACGAACACGGTACTCTTGCTACAGTTATGGCCAATGCAGGCTCAGTCAAGGGAAAAGTAGGTGAATACCTGCGAGAAGCAATAGAATATTTACCTCTGTCTTACGAACTTGCGACGATTAAGTTAGACGTTGAATTAACACAAGGTGCAGATACCTTAGCCGCCATTGCACCCAACACTGAAAAACTGATCCAACTTGCCAAAGAATACGAATTAAAGCGATTATTAGCTGATGTGGAAAAAACACAGCAGAACGTGGCCCCGACCAAATCTAATGGGGCTATCGTTTCCCCGGTTACGGATATTTCAGCCCTATCCCGTGAAAACTATCACACCATCGTTAATCAGCAGGATTTTGAGCATTGGCTGGAAAAGCTCAAACGCGCAGAGTTATTCGCATTTGATACGGAAACAACCAGCATAAATTATATGGAAGCGGAACTGGTTGGTATTTCCTTTGCTGTAAAGGAAGGAGAGGCAGCGTATTTGCCCCTTGCTCATGATTACCCGGACGCACCCGAACAGCTAAACCGTAACGAGGTGTTAGCGCTACTCAAACCCATTCTGGAAGATCCCAAGATCAGAAAGGTTGGCCAACACCTCAAATATGATAAAAATGTGTTGGCAAATTACCATATAGACCTCCAGGGGATTGCCTTTGATACCATGCTTGAGTCTTACGTATTAAACAGCGTCGCCACTCGCCACAATATGGATAGCCTGGCACAGCTTTATCTGGGCCATACCACCATTCATTTTGAAGATATTGCGGGTAAGGGAGCCAAGCAACTTACCTTTAATCAGATCCCCCTTGAACAGGCCTCTCCTTATGCCGCCGAAGACGCAGACATTACCCTGCGTTTACATAATCATTTGTGGCAAAAATTAAGTCAAGAATCTGGTCTTGTTGACATATTACAAGACATAGAGGTACCCCTTATCTCGGTACTGGCCAAAATGGAACAATTTGGTGTGCTGATAGACAGCCAGCAATTGTCCCAACAAAGTCAGGATTTGGCCTCACGTATTATGCAATTAGAAAAGGAAGTCTATGCCTTGGCGGGGAAGGAGTTCAACTTAGGCTCGCCTAAACAACTACAGGAAATTTTGTTTGAGCAGATGGACTTGCCGGTACTAAAAAAGACCCCAAAAGGCGTCCCTTCCACCTCAGAAGACGTCTTGCAGGAATTGGCGCTAAATTATCAACTGCCAAAGTTACTCATTGAATACCGTGGTTTAAGTAAGTTAAAAAACACTTACACCGACAAATTACCCAAAATGATCAATGCCAGAACCGGCAGAGTGCATACCTCTTATCATCAGGCCGTTGCAGCAACGGGTCGCTTGTCCTCAACCGATCCTAATTTGCAAAATATCCCCATCCGTACGGCAGAGGGACGCCGGGTCAGGCAGGCGTTTATTGCCCGGCCAGGCTACAAAATAGTCGCCGCGGATTATTCACAAATTGAATTACGCATCATGGCTCATTTATCTGAGGATCAGGGGCTATTGAGTGCCTTTAGTCAAGGGAAAGACGTTCATAGCGCCACTGCAGCTGAAGTATTTACTGTTGCACTAGAAGATGTCACCAAGGAGCAGCGACGCAGTGCCAAAGCCATTAATTTTGGGCTAATTTACGGAATGTCTGCCTTTGGCTTATCCAAACAACTCAATATTTCCAGACATGATGCACAGAAGTACATGGATCTATATTTCGAACGTTATCCAGACGTGCTGGGTTATATGGAACAAACCCGAATTGAGGCCAAGGAACGGGGCTATGTGTCGACGGTATTTGGTAGGCGCCTGTATCTTCCCGACATAAATGCCAGCAATGGTGCAAGACGCAAAGGCGCCGAACGCGCGGCCATCAATGCGCCCATGCAAGGCACGGCGGCAGATATTATTAAGAAAGCAATGCTGGCCGTAGATAAGTGGATAGATTCTTGCCCTGAAGATGAGGTTAGAATGATCATGCAAGTACATGATGAACTAGTATTTGAAATAAAAGAACACAAACTTGAAAGCCATTGCCAACAGATCATAAAAATAATGGAGCAGGCTGTACAGCTGGCTGTCCCGCTTGTCGTGGAAGCTGGTTCAGGAGTGAACTGGGATGAAGCCCATTAATCGTCGCCCGTAAAACTGAAAAAATAACACCTTTATGTAATAAAGATACAAAATTAACTTGGCTTTTAGATACTAATTTATTAGTATTCTTCGGGTAGGGTACAGAGGTAGGAATTTTTCAGACCTTTGCTTTGACCCCGGTAATTGCCGGGGTTTTTTTATACCTGAATTTTTTTGCTAATTTATTCATTGCTAGTGAACTTTTTCATCTGTCCACGCTCTTACTTGTAGTTTGTGTGTGTTCTCTAGTACTTCAGCCTCATCTTGTGATGAGGCTTTTTTTTGTCTGGAGCTAATCACGGTGGAGCCAGAAATTACCGGGATAATAAAAACATATAAAATAACATGGCTATGCAGTTCATAGTGGGCTGGCTTGCACTGCGCATATTCATACCCTATCGCTAAAAAACCCAATTCACCACCGTGCTAACAAATACCCCAGCGTAAAAGAGATAAGGAATTGTTTTGAATTGCACATTATTCTCTTTATGCTTTATGTTTCTGTCAGTACTACATTGTCATTAGGCGCCGGATAGCCGAACCAGGTATCCAATACCCCCTGCAAATTATCCAGACCCAGGCCGTTGAGGGAAGAAAACACCTCGACAGTCACATCGCCACAAAACGCCATTGCCGCTTCTCTGGCCATTAGTAGCTGATTTTTCCTCCTGCCCGACTTTAACTTGTCGGCTTTGGTCAATAAAGCCAAAACCGGTAAATCTGCCGATACTGCCCAATGGATAAGCTCTTGATCCAGATCCTTAAATGGGTGACGAATATCCATCAGCACAATCAAGCCTTTGAGGCTCTCCCGTTTCTGCAGGTATTCACCGAGGGACTTCTGCCACTTCAGCTTCACTGCCATTGGCACTTTTGCATAACCGTAACCGGGCAAATCAATCAGGCGACGCTCTTCATCAAGTTTAAACACATTAATTAATTGTGTTCGTCCCGGGGTTTTGCTGGTTCTGGCCAGGCTATTTTGTCGTGTCAGGCGGTTTAATGCACTTGATTTTCCCGCATTCGAACGACCAGCAAAGGCGACCTCGATACCTTCATCTGGACACAGGTGGCTAATGTCAGGGGCGCTAATGCTAAATCTGGCTTGGTTATAATGGCTCACTGCTTCTCCGGAACGACCTAATTAATAGGGTGTTAATCTATACTTTTCGCTATTATAACAGGTAAATGCTGGGGAGATGACAAGGGCCTAAGGGATAAAATCAAACTTATATACTGGAAAAGAGTTTACTGGCGCTGTAAATGTGTAAAATAGCGCAGTTAACAATTCGATATAGCCAGCTAATCAAAAGCTTAATGAGAAGAAATATGAAAAATATAGGTCTGCTAGTCTGTTTATGTATGGGCTTATCCGCCAGTGCAATGGCGATGGGTGATGCTGACGCGGGTAAAAATAAGTCGGCTGTTTGCGGTGCATGTCACGGTGCGGATGGCAACAGCGCCATAGAGATGAACCCTAAACTAGCTGGGCAACACCAAGCATATATTGTTAAACAGCTTAAGGAATTTAAATTAGCCTCCCAAACTGGCGGCGCTGAAGGTCGTAATAACGCAATCATGAACGGCATGTCTGCCGCCCTTTCTGAGCAGGATATGCAAGATATCGCAGCGTATTATTCAGGCCAAAAAGCCAGCGCAGGCGAAACACCTGAAGATGCTGTGGAAGCGGGTAGTAAACTTTATCTCGGTGGTGATTTAGAAAGAGGAATAACGGCCTGTATTGCTTGCCACGGGCCCAGAGGCAATGGAGGTAGCTTATCCGGCTTCCCCGATATTAGCGGCCAACATGCAGCTTATAATACAAGCCAGTTAGAAGCGTTTAGGTCTGGACAAAGAGCCAACTCCTTAAATGGTATGATGGCCGACATTGCCAAACGCCTTAACGACAAAGATATTGAGGTACTGGCGGCTTATTTAGCCGGACTACATTAATATTTTTTCGGTTTATAACCCATTACCTGGGTATATAATTGGGCGGCTTTTTTAGTCGCCTTTTTTTTGCTAGTCCCAGTACTTAAAAAAAGTTCACTTATTTATTAGATTCAATTGTAAATAAGTTGTAAATAAATATTAATCCTGTACTCTCTCGTGCACATAATAACAACACGGAAGCGCAGGCTAAGTTAGCTGCACATGGAAGAAACAGTACAAATTGATATTTCAATTGGTACCACTTTATAAAGCCTCTTTGGGAAAGTAGGGATGATTACTAAAGCGTCAGGATGACCAATAACAATAAAATAATCTTCGATAAAAACAATAAAAGTGAAGGAAATAGGGAAATAAAAGTCGTTTAGGAAGAACATAATTGGGAGCAGTGTCAGCTGACACTCTTATATACGAAAGGCGATAACCTTGTTATCGCCTTTTTTCTTACCTAAAATTTAATTCACCACCATGTTTTTACTGTAGAATCGCGCCAATTATATTGGAGTATACCCATGCCTAGACAAAAAAAATCCCGAAAAATTGGCCAGATAGGCACCCCAAGCGTGCCTAAAGCCAAGCGGGTGACAAAAGAATCGGATAGAAAAACCAAGAGAACCTTGGGTAAGCCTGCGGGCAGTCGTAATAATCCGGAACAGTCAAAAGACAGTCGAACCGGTTCAGGACACCTTAAAGATCCCAGATTAGGCAGTAAAAAGCCTGTACCCCTCATTGTTAACGAAAAACCCATCACTACTGCGCCCAGTAAAGAAAAGCACTTTTCGCCCACTCAGGAGCTAAATAGCATCGAACAGGACGAGCGCTTGATGAGCTTATTGGAAAAGTCGGATGCGGGCACACGCTTGAATAAAGAAGACAAACAATACGCTGATAGCCAGGTGGCCCGTCACAAAGAATTGTGTGATCTGCTCGGTATTGTCGATGAACCACAAGAGCAGGAAGAGCAGCCGGAAAAAGATCTTTATTCCCAGTTCGAGTCTATTAACATAAATCAGTTCAAAGAGTAGTCAGCATTTGGATATTAATCTAAAACTGAGCATCGCCTTGCTTATTGCGGTGCTTATTATTTGTGGTCTGGCGTTTTACGCCGGGTCTTTACTTTTTAGACTCAGGAAACAAGAACATCACCGACGGGAAAAAATACAACAAAGGATCGTCCATATAACACAGAGCATTCAGACGATTTCCATGGCTGTCGAGCAGCAGCAATGTAATTTATCAGAGGGCTGTATCAGACTATGCAATCTGCTTGCCTGCGTGCCGGTTACTAATCAGCCAGATTACGCTAAGCTTTACCCTGCTGTCCATGAGCTCCATTCTAAAGTGGCAAACTTGCCTACACACGATGCTAGAAAGTTGCTTACACTAACTGAGCGAAGACGTCAGGATAGACAACGGGAAGAAATCGAAGTACGACTCGAGAGTAAAATTCTGCTGGAAGTAGGTCAGCTTAAACATTTTATCGTTTAAGCCTGTTTTTTAATACCTGGCGGCATTGCAAGCGCTGGTATAACAGCAACAATCTTGAGTATGATCATTGACTAAGCCAACCGCTTGCATGAAGGCATAACAAATTGTCGGGCCGACAAAGGAAAACCCATGTAGCTTTAAGGCCCTGGCCATCCGATCTGATTCGTCTGTTGTAATGGGTACATCTTGTCCACATCTCCAGGAATTTATGGTGGTTTTCCCCCCAACAAACTGCCAAATGAATTCACTAAAATTAATACCCTTTTGCTCCATAACTAAGTAGGCACGAGCATTCTTAACTATAGCGTTTATTTTAAGTCGATTACGCACAATGCCTTTATTGTGCATTTGGCGCTCTATATCGTCTTTGTTCATTTGGCTGATTTTCAAGGGCTCAAAATTACAGAATGCTTGTTCATAATTTTTTTGTTTTTTCAAAATGGTCAGCCAACTTAAACCAGCCTGCTGACCATCCAAACAGAGTTTGGCAAACAGCTCCTGGCTGTCAACCACTGCCCGCCCCCAGACAAGATCGTGATACTGTTGATAAATTTTATCTTTTCCTACCCATGCACATCGTGTTTTTTTCAATTTTTTACCTTTTTTTTTCAAACAGACAGTAATCTGTGATTTTGGGCAAGATGCAGTCATCAACTGAGAGGGCGATCCCTGTTATATATCTGCTGTACACAAGGGTAATTTTACTGGTATTGGCTACCCAGCGCCTAAATTACGAGTTGGAACACCGTGCCAATTATGAAACTTTTGGCTTAGCATTGGTATCTGCATGCTTAATCCAACGAAGTGTCAGCGCTTGTGGACGTTTATCTTACACGCACCGGACCCGAACAGTAATGGAATTGGTATTGCACAAAAGGTATAATCGGTGTCGTTTTTTGATTTAAATTTTGTCGTAACATACAAGCGGATGCACATGCAAAAATTTGATAGCAAAACCTTTCAGGGTTTAATTTTGGCACTTCAGGACTATTGGGCACGCCAGGGTTGCGTCATCATTCAGCCTTTAGATATGGAAGTAGGTGCGGGCACGTTTCATCCTATGACATTTTTACGCTCTATCGGTCCTGAGCCCATTAGCAGTGCCTATGTACAGCCTTGTCGCAGACCGACAGACGGGCGCTATGGTGAAAACCCAAATCGCCTGCAACAGTACTATCAGTTTCAGGTCATGCTAAAACCCTCACCAGATAATATTCAGGATCTCTACCTGGGCTCCCTTGAGGAATTAGGTTTTGACCTCTTGGTTAATGATGTGCGCTTTGTTGAGGATAATTGGGAGTCTCCGACTCTAGGTGCCTGGGGATTAGGCTGGGAAGTCTGGCTAAATGGCATGGAAGTGACCCAGTTTACGTATTTCCAGCAGGTTGGTGGCCTGGAATGCTCTCCCGTAACAGGTGAAATTACCTACGGTCTTGAGCGCCTGGCCATGTATATCCAGGGCGTAGATAGTATTTATGATCTAGTCTGGACAGATGGTCCATTGGGTAAAGTCACCTACGGGGATGTGTTTCTGCAAAACGAAATTGAACAATCCACTTATAATTTCGAACATGCTGACGTTGGAGCCCTTTTTGCTACCTTCGATCAGTGTGAAAAAGAATGCCAAAAGCTAATCGAAGCGGCCCTACCATTACCTGCCTATGAGCAGGTTATGAAGGCCTCGCATGCCTTTAATTTGCTCGATGCCCGCCATGCGATATCGGTGACAGAACGCCAGCGCTACATTTTGAGAGTGAGGAGCTTATCTAAAGCTTGCGCTGAAACCTATTATCAAGCACGAGAAGCCCTTGGTTTTCCCATGTGCAAAAAGGAACTGTAGGGATGCGAACAGATAATTTATTAGTTGAAATTGGTACGGAAGAATTACCACCAAAGTCACTGGCAAAGTTGGCCAAGGCATTTGCAGACAATACGCGTGCAGAACTGGCAAAAGCAGAGTTCCCATTCAGGGAAATATGTTGGTATGCCACACCCAGGCGCATTGCAATAAAGATAGATGGCTTAGCTGAACAACAATCAGATAAACTAATTGAAAAGCGTGGGCCCGCTGTTAGCGCCGCCTTTGACGAAGCAGGCAAGGCAACTAAGGCTGCTGAAGGTTGGGCACGCTCAAATGGCATAGAGGCGTCGCAGGCAGAACGCTTAGTGACCGATAAAGGCGAGTGGCTGCTCTATAAGTGTGAAGTCAAGGGCAAGAACATCAGTTCTTTAATAGAAAGCATTGTCTGCTCCGCTCTGGCTAAGTTGCCTATTCCCAAGCCTATGCGTTGGGGCGCTAATTCTACTCAGTTTATTCGTCCCGTACATACCGTCACCATGTTATATGCAGATCAAGTGCTTCCTGGGTCAGTGCTAGGCGTGACTTCAGCACGCAAGGTGATGGGTCATCGATTTCATGGGCAAAAGCATTTCGAATTAAATCATGCCGATGACTACTTACCCATGCTGGAAAAACACTTCGTACTGGCCGATTTCGAGCAACGTAAAAGTAAAATTCGCCGTGAAATTGAATTAGCAGCAGGCAGCGCGAATGCCACAGCAGATACAAGTGAGGCCTTATTGGATGAAGTCACGTCATTGGTTGAATGGCCGGTAGTCCTCAGCGCCAGCTTTGATGAAAGTTTCCTAGCGGTACCCAAAGAAGCCCTGATTTATACCATGAAGGACGATCAGAAGTATTTTCCATTGCTGGGTAAAAATGGGCAGCTACTCTCACGCTTTGTATTTGTTAGCAATATTGAAAGCAAAGATCCAAGACAGGTTATTGAAGGCAATGAGAAAGTCATTCGCCCTCGCCTTGCCGATGCAGAGTTTTTCTTTAAGACCGATAAAAAACACAGCCTGGAATCAAGACTGGATAGTCTTAAAAGCGTTTTATTTCAAAAACAATTAGGGACCCTACACGAGAAATCACTGCGTATTGCCAGTTTAGCCAGAGATATAGCGCTAAGTTTGCAGGTTGACGGTGAGCTGGCCTATCGTGCGGGCTTGTTGTCCAAGACCGATTTAATGACTGATATGGTTATGGAATTTCCTGACGTACAGGGCGTTATGGGCATGCACTATGCGCGGCATGACGGAGAGGCAGAAGAGGTTGCCTTGGCGCAAAATGAGCAATATATGCCGCGATTTTCTGGCGACAAACTACCCAAGTCTCTGATAAGCAGTTCGGTCGCGCTGGCTGACAAGATCGATAGCCTGGTAGGCATTTTTGGTATTGGACAGATCCCTAAGGGAGATAAAGATCCTTTTGCCCTAAGGCGCTCAGCCATTGGTACTCTACGTATTATTGTAGAGCTGGATCTACCTTTGGATTTAAGGGATTTAGTCAATACATCTGCGAGCTTATTTGCTGACAAAATCACTGCCAAAGGGCTCGAAGAGACCGTGGTTGACTTTATTCTGGCAAGGTTTAAAGCCTGGTATCAAGAGCAAGGTGTTGATATCGATGTTATTCAAGCCGTTGCTGCCAAACGACCCACACGACCCGCAGATTTTGCCGCACGGGTTCAAGCAGTTTCGGCCTTTAAACGACTTGAATCATCAACTGCACTGGCCGCGGCAAACAAACGAGTAGCCAATATTCTGGCCAAGAACCCTGTTTCTTCCCAGAACGATGTCATAGCAGATTTGTTAGTCGAAGCGGAAGAAAAGGAATTAGCGAGTCAGCTGATTGCTATTGATAAAATAGTCCAGCCCTTATTAGCAAATTCTGACTATAGCGGCGCCCTAAAAGAATTGGCCACGCTGCGCAAGCCAATTGATATGTTCTTCGACAATGTAATGGTCATGGCAGACGACGAAGCGACTAAGAACAATCGTCTGGCCTTGCTGTCTAAACTCAGGTCTTTGTTCTTATATAGTGCTGATATCTCATTGTTGAATCAGTAGTAAATACTCAATGCGGCAAGTTTTATTACTTATAAGGGAATAGGCCGCATTTTTATTAATCGGAAGTGATGTAAAATGCATATTTTAAGATTGTTGTTTTATGTAAGTAGTATCAGTATTTTATCCGGCTGCGCCTCAAATATTTTGCAGCCCTTAATTAGTTCCATCAGCGCTTACGATGAACTTTATCTACGTGGTGTATTCACCTGGTGGGAGGCTGATCCTAAATACAAGCTGCAAAAAGTACAGGATAGTCGTTACGCCACGACAATTAAGTTGATTGCCGATGGACAACCCTACGACTTTAAATTCTCTGACGCCCTTTGGACGCCTGGTTTAAATTGTGGTTATCTTGACAAGAAAAGTGATCAATTGGTTACCCTCGATCAGGTAGTGATGTCCAACTGTGATACCAGCGCCCAAAATTTCAAATTCATCCCGTCTGAAACGGCAGTTTATGAGTTTTCCATCGATTTCTCGGATCCACAAGCTCCCAAAGTAGCGATCAGAAAAGCCCCACTAGCCAAATAAAATCCCTTACAATCATGGCTTATTGATACTCTACGAAGCTATGTAGCGTCATTACAGCCAAAGTATCTGCCGTATTATCTTGTCGTAAAGGGAGGTAAAACGGCAAATGCCACTATCTTTTTTAACAGTATTTTGTATTATTTTCTAGATTTGAGTTACTAAGTCCTGGATAAGCCTTTTTAAAGATTTCTACTTAGCAGCTTAGCGCCGACCGCACGAGACTTTAAGCTTGCGACTAGACTAAAGCCCAGCTAAATATGCTGCCCGTTCCATATTACAGTATACATTGACACGAGCAGCCGTTTAAAACGTCATGCTGTTCCCTTTATCGAGGAAGGTAATTGCGCCTCGCCCCTGTCACAGAACCTCTATGTAGTGGCATAGTTAATTTGGCCACCTAATAAGAGGTGTTATGATCGATTTCATAACAGCATTAGGTGCAATGATGACAAAGAAGACACGCCCGACATTTAGTCCAGAATTTAGATTGGAAACAGCACAGTTGGTGGTTGACCAAAGTTACACCCATCAGGAAGCAGCTAAGGCCATGGGAGTGGGATATTCCACCCTCAGCAAATGGGTTAAACAACTACGGGAAGAACGAGCAGGTAAAACTCCTGCGGCGATGCCGATGACGCCAGAGCAACTTGAGATACGTGAGTTAAAGAAGCGAATTGAACGGATTGAAATGGAGAAAGAGATCTTAAAAAAGGCTACGGCTCTGTTGATGTCCGACTCCCTGAACAACTCTCGTTAATCGAGAACATCAATCAGAGCAACCCTAAGCGCTACCCTGTTATTTTGTTGTGTGAGGTCTTTGAGGTGCACCGCAGCACCTATAAATATTGGCTTGTTAGGGATGAGAGTATCTGTCCTGAGCGTTTAAAGTTAGTGAGTGAAGTCAGGCTCATTCACCGGGAGAGCAATGGTTCAGCTGGGGCGCGAACCATTGCTGGCATTGCGACTACACGCGGGTTTTCCTTGAGTCGCTATCGCGCTGGCAGGCTCATGAAAACGTTGGATTTGGTGAGTTGCCAGCTTCCGCAGCATGCTTACAAAAAGGCGACAAGAGAGCATGTTGAGATACCAAACTTACTGAACAGACAGTTTGCAGTGACCCAGCCAGACCAAGTGTGGTGCGGCGATGTGACTTTTATTTGGACGGGTAATCGCTGGGCCTATTTAGCTGTTGTGATGGACTTATTTGCCAGAAAACCGGTGGGTTGGGCTATGTCATTCTCGCCTGACAGTCAACTGACCATGAAGGCGCTGACAATGGCGTTTGAACGGCGAGGCAAACCCAAAGGTGTCATGTTTCATAGTGATCAGGGAAGTCACTATACGAGCAAGAGATTTCGCCAATTAGTTTGGCGCTACCAGTTAACGCCAAGCATGAGCCGCCGTGGGAATTGTTGGGATAATAGCGCTATGGAGAGATTCTTTAGAAGCTTAAAATCGGAATGGATACCGACGACAGGATATCGGGATTTTACCGAAGCCAAACAACAAATAACGAATTACATTATTGGCTATTACAGTCAGACCAGGCCACATCACTATAATGGTGGTTTAAGCCCAAACGAGTCAGAACGAAGATACTGGCTTTGCTATAAAACCGTGGCCAATATTACTTGACCACTACACATCAAAGCCAGACCAAGA
>JBLHIW010000021.1:0-21320 GCA_047618055.1 Paraglaciecola sp.
GGCCATGCTCTTACGCTTTAGTTTAAATGAAAACGCCGCGGCGGATGCCATTGAACAGGCGGTGCTGCTGACCCTCGCGGCGGGCATATTAACCGGCGAATTACTCAGTCCAGAACAACGGCATCTGGCCAAATCCACCTCTGAAGTCGGCGATTATATCGCCAACTTAATTGCACAAGCTTAGGAGTTATCATGGCAAGTACCTTATTCGATAAAATTTGGCAGGCACACTTGGTAGAAGACCTGGGTGATAATGGCCTACTTTATATCGACCGCCACCTGATCCACGAAGTCACCTCACCCCAGGCCTTTGATGGCCTTGAACAAAAAGGCCGCAAAGTACGTCGACCTGAGCTAACGTTTGCAACGATGGATCACAGTATCTCTACTCGCTCTTTGGCAATTGATGCCTGCGGCCCGGCGAATAAACTGCAATTACAAACGCTGGCAGATAACTGTGAGAAGCACGGCATTGAGCTGTTCCCGGTGGGCCATCAAAAGCAGGGGATCGTCCATGTAATCGGCCCAGAACTGGGCCTGATCCAACCGGGTATGACCGTGGTTTGCGGTGATTCACACACGGCCACCCATGGAGCATTCGGCGCATTAGCCTTTGGTATTGGCACCTCACAAGTAGAACATGTTTTTGCCAGCCAAACCCTTAAGCAGAGCAAGGCCAAAAGCATGCAGGTCAAGGTTGAGGGAAAATTGCCCATCGGTATTACTGCCAAGGACATCATTCTGGCCATTATTGGTAAGATTGGTCATGCTGGCGCCACCGGTTATGTCATCGAGTATTGTGGCGAAACAATCCGCGATCTGAGCATGGAAGAGCGTATGACGGTGTGTAATATGAGCATTGAAGCCGGGGCAAAAGCCGGTTTAATCGCCCCGGATCAGACGACCTTTGACTACGTTCAGGGCCGGGAATACGCCCCAAAAGGCGAGCAATGGCAGCAAGCCCTGGCCTACTGGAAGACCCTTAAATCAGATGAGGGCGCGACCTTCGATACGATCATCGAATTGCGCGCAAAAGATATTACCCCCCAGGTCACCTGGGGAACCAATCCTGGTCAGGTGATGGGTGTCAATGATCTCGTGCCTGCGCCGGATGATTTTAGCGATCCCATCGATCGTGATTCAGCCAACAAAGCCTACCGCTATATGGACTTACAACCGGGTCAGAAACTCACTGAGCTCGCGGTAAACAATGTGTTTATCGGCTCCTGTACCAATGGCCGAATCGAAGATATGCGTGCAGCGGCGGCGATTGCCAGACAAGGCAAGGTTGCCCCTAATGTGACCGCCATCGTGGTACCGGGCTCAGTCGCGGTTAAACAACAGGCCGAGCTTGAGCAACTGGATAAAATATTTATCGAGGCGGGCTTTGAATGGCGTTTACCTGGTTGCTCCATGTGCCTGGGTATGAACGACGACTTCTTAGCGCAAGGCGATCGCTGTGCCTCCACCAGTAATCGTAATTTCGAAGGCCGTCAAGGACGGGGAGCACGGACCCATTTAGTCAGTCCGGCGATGGCCGCCGTAGCCGCATTAGCCGGTCACTTTGCCGATGTGCGCGACTATCAATAACAGCTTCAGCAGGAGAAAAATATGAGTAACAACAGCCCCGGGATCGATATTCATACTGGTAGTGCCATGCCGCTCAACCAAGCTAATGTGGACACCGACCAAATTATTCCAAAGCAGTTTTTAACCGCAATCCCCCGCTCCGGCTTTGGCCGGCATTTGTTTCACGATTGGCGTTATTTGGATCAACACGAACAAGTGCCAAACCCTGAATTTGTGTTTAATAAAGCGGAACATAAAAATGCCAGCATTCTGCTAACCCGGGAAAACTTCGGCTGTGGCTCTAGCCGTGAACACGCCCCCTGGGCCCTGGATGACTATGGTTTTAAGATTGTCATCGCCACCAGCTTTGCCGATATTTTTTATGGCAATTGCATTAATAATGCCTTATTGCCGGTAAAGTTAAGCAGCGAGAAAATTGATGCGCTATTTGCCGCAGTCGAGGCAGCACCAGAGTGTCAAATCACTGTGAATTTAAGCTTGCAGACGGTGAGCTTTAACGAACACTGTTATGCCTTTGATATTTCTGAGCAGCATAGACACAACCTGTTAAAGGGCCTGGATGAAATCGGACTCACCTTAGAGCTCGACAGTAAGATTAGTCAATTTGAGCAACAGCGGGCAGCCTGGCAGAATTAGCCGAGCTTAGGGATATTGCTCCAAAGGTGAGCTCAAGGGGCGTCTCAAAATGAGCCGCCCACATTCCATCTGAACAATCATTACACTCTGAGCCTTCTGCCTACCCTGTGATAAAAACGAAAAAAAATTAAAAACAGTTCGCGCTGAAATCACAGATTAAGATGGAATGGCATTAAACGTTGCCACTCCCCTACCAATCCGTTAATGCGGCCATGCTAAAGTCCTGCTCCCGATAATTTAATATGAGCCGTTGCGGCTCAATACGCATAATCCTGACCTTTCCGTCAATGATATCTCCCTCAACCATTCGGCTGCCATTTACCCTAACCCAGCGTTCCCCGGCATTTGAGGCGTACATATGGGCAGAGAAAACCATGGCGGGTAATTGAGTCATGAGTCTGGCGGGCAGTTGATCTATCCTTGGCACGTCGCTGGCTGTGGGTATGGGCACTTGATATTGGGCCTCTGATCCATCGTCTAGTTGATTAATCGCCTCTTCGAAACGTTTTAACAAGGCCGGTGAAATCGTACTCTGCACTTCTGCCTCCTTAACATTTACTGGAAGCTCAGGCGGCGCAGACGCAGTTTGCCTCTCGCTGCCAGCGGTGTCTAATTTAGCCGTATCAAGCTCTTGTGTTGTTTTTTCTGCTTGTTGTGCAACCTGCGCTACCGGCACATTGGCTAAGATTGGCTGGGCATTACCTGAAACACCCGGGGCTAAAGTCTCTACGGGTAAGCCCTTTAATGGCACCAAGTTGCGGGCAACTTGCTCTGTCTGTGGTGCAAATATCAGCAACCACTGTTGATACGTCGCCCCTGTCCAGCCAATCGCCAGTCCGCCGCATACCATCAACGCGGCCGCGGCAAAGCGCTTGCTGTGATATTGCCAAAGGGAGGGGATATCCTGTACCGAGGGTAAAAACAAATTGCGATTAAATTGCTCAGACATAACATGGTCAGCCTTATGTCCAAAGCCAGTGCCACTTTCCAATAATTGCCGGGTGGATAATCTGACCGGGGCTTGCCTGGGCACTACGACATCACCGGGCACATCAATTTCCACTGTTTGGCTGGGGTCTATCTCAACTTCCTGGACGCCCATCTCAGCCAATCCCGTAATCATTTCCGGGCTACTCACCAGCCCCGACTTTTTGATCTTTATTGCCCCATTTTGCTGAGTCACCCGCACAATCACCATGCCGGGTTGCACATCTGTAATGCTAATACATTTATCCATACCAACGACCTGCTATAAAGCCCAAAACAATTGCCCCAAGTAACAAGGCAAACAACAGCAAAGTCGACTTTTTACTCTGGCGCTGCATGACCACATCATCCCCTAATATTTGCCCGGCGGCGGCATAAAAAATGTGCTTTTGCACTGCATCGTGCTGCTTGCTAAACGCCAGAGTTAAGGCGCGATCGCATAACAAATTAATGACCCGGGGAATGCCCCCCGTAATCTGAAAAACCGCCTGCAAGGCACCTTGGCTAAATAGGCTCACATTCCCGTTAGCCACCCCCAACCTATGGGCGATGTATAATGTCACCTCCGGGGCGGTCAATGGCAGCAGGTGATAGCGGGCGGTAATACGTTGAGCCAATTGGCGTAACTCATTGCGTTTGAGCAGTTGCTGTAGCTCGGGCTGGCCAATCAATACTACCTTGAGTAATTTCTCTCTGTTGGTTTCCAGGTTGGTCAGTAAGCGCAATTGCTCCAATACTTCAGGTAATAAATGCTGGGCTTCATCGATGATCAGCACCGTATTGATGCCATCCTGATGATTACTCGCCAACTTGGCCAAAATATGATCGGTAAAATACTTCAAACTGCGATTGTCTCGTTGATAATCAAGCCCCAGTTCATCACAGAGAGTGGCGAGCAGTTCAATTGCTGACAAAGTGGGATTGAGGATCATCGCCACCTGCGTATTGTCCGGTAATTGCTGCATTAATTTCCGTGATACCGTGGTTTTACCGGTACCGACTTCGCCGGTTAACATCACAAAGCCCCCACTTTCCCGCAAACCAAAGTTGAGATGGGCCAGGGCTTCCTTATGTCGCGGACTCATATACAAATAAGCCGG
This sequence comes from Paraglaciecola sp., assembly GCA_047618055.1. Lineage (GTDB taxonomy): Bacteria > Pseudomonadota > Gammaproteobacteria > Enterobacterales > Alteromonadaceae > Paraglaciecola. The sequence goes on from JBLHIW010000021.1 coordinate 4,314, forward strand.
ATTAGGCGCGATGGAAAACGGGTTGTCGGTCAAGCCAAAATAATTCAGGTACATATAAAACAGATTGCAAAAATAATATTGTCACGAGTATACCCAAGCCCAGTGTGTATTCCATTATTACCTTGTTCAATGCTCCGTAATAATCAGGCATAATGGCAAATTTGAAGCTAATTTTAATATTATGAAAATATATTTAGTGGGCGGCGCGGTACGGGACAAGCTTCTTGGCAAAGCCATTTCCGATCGGGACTGGGTAGTGGTGGGCGCGACGCCAGAGCAAATGTTGGCTCGGGGTTACCAACAAGTGGGGGCTGACTTTCCAGTTTTTTTGCATCCCACCAGCCATGAAGAATACGCTCTAGCCCGCACTGAGCGCAAAGTAGGCCAGGGCTATACTGGCTTTGAATGTGATGCCTCAGCCCATGTCACCTTAGAGCAGGATCTGCGTCGTCGGGATCTAAGCATTAACGCCATGGCGTTGAGCGATAAAGGGGAGCTGATTGACCCCTACAAGGGTCAGCAGGATCTGCAAAACAAAATTTTGCGCCATGTATCCGATGCCTTTACTGAAGATCCCCTGAGGGTACTGCGGGTCGCTCGTTTTGCCGCACGTTTTAAAGGCGATGGATTTACGATTTCGGATGAGACCTTAGCCTTAATGGGGGAAATAGCAAAAAGCGGTGAGCTTGAACATCTTAGCGCCGAACGGGTATGGAAAGAAACCGCCCGTAGTTTATTAGAAGCCCACCCTGAAGTGTATTTCGAGACTCTGCATAAATGTGGGGCGCTGGTCTATTGGTTTGGGGAGTTAGACGTACTATGGGGCATACCCAATCCAGCCCCTTGTCATCCTGAAATAGATACCGGCGTACATGCCATGCTGGTATTACAGCAGGCGGCAAGTTTGTCATCAGCCCTCACCGTGCGCTTCGCCGCCCTAGTCAATGCTGTAGGTAAAGGCTTAACACCCCCTACTGATTGGCCTTCCCAACATGACCATGAAAAACGTGGACTTGAGCCAATAAATACCCTTTGTGACAGACTTAAAGCGCCCAACGATTGTCGTGAACTTGCGGTGATAATGAACGAGTTTCATAGCCATGTTCATCATGCATTTGAGCTTAAACCGGCGACCATACTGGCCATGTTTAATCGTTGTGATGCCTGGCGTAAGCCCCTGCGCTTTAAGGATTTTCTGACAACGTGCGTCGCTGACGCCCGGGGCAGAAAAGATCTTGACCAAAAAAGCTATATTAATTCAGATTATATCTGGTCAGCACTGCAAACTGCCCAGAGTGTCGACGTCAAAGCTATTGTTGAGGCTGGTTATCAGGGCGCCCAGATTAAACAACAACTCGATCAACAACGTATTGCTACCCTATCCTTATTCAAGGATCAAGTTGCAAATATTAAATTGTAAAATGATCGGGTTTGACTTATTTTGCCCCGGCATTTTTTCTCTCATTCACTACTAAGGTACCGTATGTTATCACCCATCCAACTTTCTACGATGTTATCACTACAAGACGCCATGAATAAAAAGGTCAATCCTGATTGGCTCAATGCGGGCTATGCCTATCTGCGCGCCGCGATGATTGAAGCCGTTGAGGGCATTGAACATCACGGTTGGAAGTGGTGGAAAGCCCAGCATAAAGACCTGCCCCAATTACAAATGGAGTTGATCGACATATGGCACTTTGCGTTATCTGCGATCATCATTGAGTTTAAGGGAGATATAGCAAAAACGGCCGAGACCATCGCTGGGCAACTGGCATCCGGGCGTCTCACTGTGACCTTTGATGGCAAGGAATATGCTTTTACTGAGTTGGACATACTAGACAATCTGGAACTAATGACAGGCTTGTGCGCTGCCAAACGCTTTGATGTGCCACTGTTCATTAAAATAGTTGAGCAGGCCCAGATGGACTCTGATGAATTATATCGCCAATACGTAGGCAAAAATGTACTGAATTTCTTCCGCCAGGATCATGGTTACAAGGAGGGCAGCTATCATAAAGTCTGGCAGGGTCGGGAAGACAATGAACACTTAGTCGAAGTGTTAGATTCCCTGGATATCGCCTTAGCTGATTACAGCGAACACGTTTACAGCGGATTAAAGCAACGTTACCCAAATTAAAGATGCCTTTGTGACCGAAGTGTTTGGTATCATGGGGTAATTCAGTAATAAATAGAAAACCTGCATGTTTGAGCAATTAGATTTAGATGATGACTTGTGTCGCGCGGTCGCAGAAATGGGCTACACAGAGCCCACCAGCATTCAAAAACTAGCGATCCCCGCGGCGATGGAAGGCAAGGATATACTCGCCTCAGCACCAACGGGTACCGGTAAAACCGCCGCATTTTTATTGCCCGCCTGCCAATTTTTGCTGGACTACCCCCGCAGACAGCCTGGCTCCACCCGAATATTGATCCTCAGCCCTACTCGAGAATTGGCCTTACAAATATTTGAACAGGCCAAACTCATCAGTAAATATGCTGAGTTAACATGCGGCGTAATCACCGGCGGCATTAATTACGGTACCGACCGGGATCTCCTAGAACAGAACCTGGATATTCTGGTCGCCACACCAGGACGTTTGTTTGAGCATATCGAAACAGAAAGTTTTGATTGTCGCGATATAGAATGCCTGATCCTGGATGAAGCCGATCGTATGTTAGATATGGGCTTTTCGCCCATCGTCAACCAAATTGCCGGCGAAGCCCGCTGGCGCAAACAAACCATGTTATTTTCCGCCACCCTGGAAGGCTCGGGGATCTCTCGCTTCGCCAAAGACTTGTTAAATGACCCGGTAGAGCTCGAAGCAGAGCCCAGTCGCAAAGAACACGCGGGCATTCATCAGTGGCTCCATTTGGCCGATAATGCCAAACATAAGTTGGCCTTGTTGACCCATATCCTTAAACATCAGGTCGAAACCGCCATCGTATTTGTTAAAACCCGAGAGCGATTAGCCACCCTGGTGGGCCAGTTGAACTCAGAGGATATTACCTGTTGTTGGTTACAGGGTGATATGCCCCAGGACAAGCGCAATGCAGCCATGGAGCGTTTTCGCTCCGGTGAGGTGAAAATTTTAATCGCTACCGATATTGCCGCCCGGGGGATCGACGTGGATAACATCAGTCATGTGATTAACTATGACATGCCGCGCACCGCTGATATATACGTCCACAGGATAGGCCGCACGGGCCGTGCCGGTAACAAGGGTATCGCTATTTCACTGGTGGAAGCCCACGACATTGGCATGGTGCCTAAAGTTGAACGTTATACCCAGCAGGGGCTTAAACGTCGGGTGATCGAGGAACTTCGTCCACAAAATAAAGAAGCCAAACCCCCGACCAAGAAAAAGCAAAGTGCTAAGGTGAAGAAAGCCGCGGCCAAGCCCGTCAAACGTAAAGTGAAGAAGAAAAAAGGTCGGGGTAAAAAAACGCCATAGCTTAACACCATGGGCTAGAAAAAAGCATCAGGCTCCTGGACACGCTGTTTCAGGAGCCTGATAGAACAGTAATTTCGGGGCAATCAGCGCGCTATACTTGCCAATAACACATCTCACTTAAACCCAAGCATCACTGGCTACCCGCACCACAATAGGGAATATTTCGGCCCAGTACTGGGAATAGCTATTGGCGAATAGCCCAGCTTGCAGGACAAGTATAGGCCTTTAGACCACAAACTGATTGAGACCTGAAAACACCCTCTTAACGGACGTTAATAGAGTGTACCCAAACAAACATACATAAATAACGCTTATATTCACTATTTGGCGCCAGACAAATGGGATGCAAATTTAAGTCACGTTTTAGCTTATAATAGGCTAATGTAAAATCACTATTGGATCTGGAACCTTTCCTATGTCGTCAATCCTAAATTGCTCTTCCCTACCCAGCCTGGAACGTAAAATGGGCAAGGCCAAGAATTTTACCGCCTGGAAGAAACTGGCCCTTGAACACGATTTAAGGTCTGGTCGGGAAAAGTGGAAATCTACTGAAAAATCAAAAAGTTATGATTATATTGGCATTCGCTATCGCCTGGATATGCTCAGAGAACTGCGGCAAAATAATGATGACGTAGGCTTGCTCTTCGCCCTCAATGAGGGAATTCATGGTAATCAGGGGGGGATGGGTAAATCCGCTCTGTATGAAGGTGTGAAATTTGGCACCAAACATCTGATTGAAGAGTTTGTGGATGAGATCGTCAACGCACTCGGACACATCGCTAGCCTCCCAGAGAACAGTGAAATTACCAAAGAAGACAAAATTGACTTCTTTGACCGTGCCAGCCATTGTTTTGGACGCTCAGCGTTGATGTTAAGTGGTGCAGGCTCCCTAGGACACTTTCATCGAGGTGTCGCCAAGGTCCTATTGGAACATAAACTGCTTCCCAGAGTGATTTCAGGATCCAGTGCAGGTGCAATATTTGCAGCCGCACTGGGGACCCATACTGACGAAGAATTAGTGCCTATATTGCAAGGTGACGTGGTGCTTGATCCCTTACAATTGGAGATAGACAATAGACCAAAGAGCCTGATCCGACAACAAGTAGACTCAGCCTCATTACAAATGGCCTTGGAACACCTTATTCCCGATATGACATTTCAGGAAGCCTATGAGAAAACAGGGCGAATGATCAGTATCACTATCGCACCTCATGAGGAGCACCAGACCTCAAGACTCATGAATGCCGTGACCTCTCCCAATGTTTACATTCGTTCGGCGGTCACGGCGTCCTGCGCCGTTCCCGGCCTCTTTGCACCGGTGATGCTTATGGCAAAAAATGTCTATGGTGAGGCACAGCCCCATTTGCCAAATCGTCGATGGGTTGACGGAGCAGTTACAGATGATCTGCCCGCCAAAAGGCTTGCCAGGATCTATGGCGTTAACCACTATATCGTCAGTCAGGCCAATCCAATGGCGCTTGCCTTAATGACAGGCGAACAATACCTCCCTGTCCCGCAAGTTGCACGTAACGTAATGCGCGTATCCACCCACGAAGTATTGAAAGGTTGGGAAAAATTTAGCCGCCGCTACTTACGCCTTGTCCCGGATGTGGGTAAAGCTATCAGTATGTTCAATTCCGTCGTTGCCCAGGATTATAAAGGTGATGTAAACATCGTACCGAGCTTTAATTTTGTTAATCCTCAAAAACTGCTGGGGCAATTGACCTCCAAAGAAATTGAGGAACTCGTACTTGAAGGCGAACGTTCAACCTGGCTTCGAATAGAGCAGATTAGGATTTGTTCCAAAATTGGTCAAAAATTGGATGAAATACTGGATCATCACGCCGACCATAACATCAAAAAATTCTACAAAAAGCGTAGATAAAAGGCTTCTTCTCATCCCCTATAGAAAATGGCAACACCGTGTTCAAAACATATTGGCCACGGTGTTATGCTTAAGGCAAAAATGCCTTGTACCATATCAATTACCTCGTCTAGTAGGTAACATAGCCAGGTTATTCTAGTCCTTAAATAATCAATCAGACGAGTAAAAACATTGACGAATAAGATTGTATTGGCCACAGGCAATAAAGGTAAAGTCAGCGAATTGGCAACCTTACTTGCTCCCCTGAATTTTACTGTACTGGCGCAAAGTATGTTTGAGGTATCAGACGTGGCCGAAACTGGCACTACGTTTGTGGAAAATGCCATTATCAAAGCCCGCCACGCGGCACTGATCACGGGTTTGCCCGCCATCGCAGATGATTCAGGTCTGGCAGTGGATGCACTCGGCGGTGCACCTGGAGTCGTTTCGGCGCGCTTTGCAGGATCACAGGCCACAGACCGGGACAATATCGACAAGCTATTATTCGCACTTAAAGATGTTCCATCAGAGCGCCGTCAAGCCCGTTTTCTGTGTGTCCTGGTGTTTATGCAAAGTGCCAATGATCCTACGCCGATCATCTGCCAGGGCGAATGGCAGGGGGAAATCGGCTTCGATCTTCAGGGGGAAAACGGTTTTGGTTATGATCCAGTTTTTTGGCTGGCTGAGCAAAACTGCAGTTCTGCACAGCTGTGTTCTGAGCAAAAAAATGCCTTAAGTCATCGAGGCAAAGCCATCCGCCTGCTGCTTGAACAAGTAAAACGCCATCAAGGTCTTGCCATTGCTTAATCCTCCCCTATCCCTGTACATTCATATTCCCTGGTGTGTGCAGAAGTGCCCCTATTGCGACTTCAACTCCCACGGTCAGAAGCAACAAAAACTGCCCGAAGCGGAATACCTTAGCCATTTGCTGGATGATCTGGCCGAAGATGCCAAGCTTATCGGGCAGCGTGAAATACAAAGTATCTTCATTGGTGGCGGTACACCGAGCCTGTTTTCCCCCGAAACCATTACCCGCTTATTAAAAGGTGTCAAGCAAAGGGTCAATCTCAGTCCAGTAGCAGAAATCACCCTAGAGGCGAATCCTGGCACTGTGGAAAGCGAACGTTTTGCCGGTTTCCAGCACGGGGGAGTGAATCGAATTTCTATTGGTGTGCAAAGTTTTCAGCAGGAAAAATTACAGAGACTGGGTAGGATACATGATGAGCAACAGGCCCTAAATGCGGCCGGTTATGCCCGACATGCTAAGCTACGTAGTTTTAACGTAGACCTGATGCACGGTCTACCCGAGCAATCCTTAACGGATGCCATGTTCGACCTTGCACAAGCCATCGCTCAAGACCCTCCCCATTTGTCCTGGTATCAGTTGACCATCGAGCCTAATACGCAATTTCATTCAAAGCCCCCGACCCTGCCCCAGGACGAGGTATTGTGGGATATTCAGGAGCGAGGCCATCAAGTACTGATAGATGCGGGCTACCAGCAATATGAAATATCGGCTTACAGCAAAGCGGGGCAACAATGCCAACACAATCTGAATTACTGGCGCTTTGGTGACTATTTAGGCATAGGGTGTGGCGCTCATGGAAAAATCACTCAGGCCGATCAAGGTAGGATATTACGCACGGTCAAGGTCAAGCACCCAAAAGGTTATATGGACTTAAGCCGACCCTATATTGATCAGCAAAATACGGTTGAGCCCAGTGAGTTGCCCTTCGAATTTTTTATGAATCGCTTTCGCCTGCTGGAGCCTTGTCCAAAACAAGACTACCTGGATTTTACCGGTTTGCCATTAACACCACAGCTCCGTTTGAAACTACACAGGGCTTTGGAAAAGGGCTTGATCAGCGAGACCGACACCCACTGGCAGGTCACGGTACTAGGCCAACGCTACTTAAATAACTTATTGGAAATGTTAGTGTGATTAATCGGACCTGACTTGCTCACCGGTGGCGAAGACATTATAGGGTTTAAGGGCGGGGATGGACTGGCGAAGACGCTCCTCAACCCTATCTAATTCTTTGAATTTATTACAAAACCATCCGGCTTTTTGTTGCATCGAATGGGCTTTGGGTGGCACGCTTTGGACTATTTCTTCGCCCATGGTTTCAAGCTGCTGGGCAATTTCATCGATTTTTTCATCGGTAGTTTGCTCGCTGGCGACTAAACTACCAATAGCCGAGAGTATTCCCCCTAATGAGGTGGCCATAGCCTGCTCTATTTGTTCTTCGAGTTCTTTATCAACCCGGTCATCAACGTTTTCTACACTACCCGAGCCCATGTAAAAATGGTCGCTGGCGTGAATAAATTTCTCTTTCACTCGCATTTTCACCCGCTTGAGGGACGATTGAAGCTTCTCCTGACTTTTATGATCTTTACCCACCAAACCTAAATACACATGCTCAACGGTATCAATGGCCAACTCCACCCCTTCGTTGGCTAACAAGACCATTTTAGGCACCACTTTGTGAATACCCGTAGACAGTTCTTGCAAATCAGCGGCTTGCCGGGAATTTAACCTTAGCCATTCCCCCTGCACAATAAGCTGTTTATTATCGTTTATCTGATACAGGGTTCGGCTCTCATCGAGCACTCTTATTTGCTGCTTATTAACGACCAGGCCATAGTTGAGGGCGACCTGACAGTCTAAGTCTGCATACGCAGCAGGGCTGTTCAAAGCAGCACTAATAAATATACTTAACAATAAAAATAAGCTCATTACTCAACCATATGGATAAAACCTAGGTGTATTCTTACCTTTATTTCCACACCAGAACAGAAGGATCAGGCAAGTGTGATAGTTTTCGGGTTAGTCTGCGGTGCGAACCAGACGGGTAAACACAAAGAGATTTTTCTGTTTTATCGAATTGCTGCTGTTAAAGAAGGCAATGACCCAGGCACGACTGGGATCCTGCACCGATGGTGTTGATGTCCAAAAATCATCGGATGGCGTATTGGGAAACAAGACTTCATTAATAGCCGGGCGCACGCACCTGCGCTCGGTGATGCTGCTTAATTCTTTCACATTCGGTACCCGCCAGCCCAATTTATTTGCATACACAAAACCGTGAGCGGCCTGCAAGGCTTGTTGCCAATTGAGTTCACTGGCATCGCCCTCACAGCGACTCTCAAGCTCATCCCAGTTTTGCCCTATACTGCAGCGCATCCAGCTTAAATCCCTTATAGGATCGGTGACTGTACCGTCTCCATTGTCCATAAAGTCACTCTCGGGGGCAGTCTCGGTAATGCTCGACAAGCAGGTTTGGCCCCGTAGACTAAAGCTCAAAAAAATAAGGGTGATCAACAGCCATTTCATTTAACGTCCCGCCCTTACCAGCCTGATCCTGGCTGCACTTGATTTGTGCAAAAAATTATCGTTGCCACTGGCAAAGTCAATTGCCCAGGCATTTTGTGCAGTGTCGCTAGACTCACCGTCTGCGCTGTTATTGTTGGTCCAATACCATACAGGTGGATTAAGACCGCTAGTCGTATGGGGGAAGTATTGTGGGTCGATCATCGGTGGGTTTACTTTGCCTAAGTGTAATATAGACAACAACTCATTATGATCAGGCAAACGCCAATCTCTAAAATTACATAAGCCCTGATCATTAATTGTATCGACATAGGCTGAGGTATTGCAACTGGCTAAGCTACACGTGCTTGAGGCACCGCTTTGCTCTCCAGTAAAATCATTATTATCATTGCTTTGATACCAGGAATAACTATGCCCGGTGCTATTAAGCCCAGGATCATTCATTGGTGTTTTGGCCTCCCATATTAAACCCGTGACATTATCCCTAACACATTGCCATGTTAAGCTCGTATCGTCGACTTCATCACCTATCGAATCTAAGCGGGTAAAATCAAAGCCTTGCTCACCTCGCCCGGATTTTTCAAGGGCGCCATTGGCATAAATAATATCTGCCCCACGTTGACCATCCTGACCTGGATAATCTGCCACATGCCTGGAAAACACGGCTACGTCGCTAGCCTGTTGTACAAGCCCGGTATCATTTATTGGCTGTAAGCGCTGGGGTCGTACCTTAATGGTAATGCTATCGTCGACCTTGTTGCCAAAAGCATCCTTAACTTCTAGAGTGAATGTGACGAGCTGTTCACTTAGCACAACAGGGGCGACGGCATAGGTTTGCAGCTCATTACTATTACCAATTACCGGATCAGATTCCGAATCATTCAACCAACTGTAACTTAGGGGGTTGGCTGCAGGCACAGCACTGCTCGCCCGGCCATTTAACACAATACTCTCGCCAGAAAACACTTCGTGTGCCAAGCCAGCATTCACCGCCGGTAAAGTGTTAGTTGCACTTTGCACGGATAAGCTCACTTGATTTAAGGACTGTGCCCCTTCGTGGTCGCTCACAGTCAGGGAAAATTCCAGCGTGGAATTATCATCCAAGATAGGCGTAATAAAAGCCAGACTATCGCCGTCGATACTTATACCTTGCAGTACTGCTTGCCCGGCAGTTTGTTGCCACCGATAGGCAGCAATTGGATTATTACTGTCAAGGGCATCAATGTCGGTACTAGCACTACCATCTAATATCACCTCAACGCCGGCAGGAAATGAATGAGTAGCAAAACCGTTTAGCTGACTAACCTCAATGACTGCATCAGGCAATTCGTTAATCGGTTGCACACTATATTCAACACTATCGCTGCCACGATTACCGTCTCCATCCTTCACTTCCAGGGTAAATACATAGGTCATAATAACCACAGTAGCGGGCGTGACAAAGGTAGCGCTAGCCACACTGGTGTCTTCATGCACAATATCAATTCTCGGGGAAACACGCCAGGTGAAGGTAAGCGCAGTGGTCTGCCCAACTGCATCGCCGCCTAAAATCACTGTAGTTTGTTCGTTAACCAAGGTATTTATCCCGGCATTGACCAGCACCTTAGGATCAGGCTGATTATTGTCACCTTCCAGAGCACTACCGGAACAGGCCAGCAGAACAATAGTCAGAAACAGTAAACAGCTTATTTTGAAGGGCACTGGAGTCATAAATTAACAAGGCTGATAATCAGATAAGGAATAGTTCAGAACAATGCAGATACTGTACCAGTAATTTTTACGAATAATTAACTACCCTAACCACAAGAACAGCAATGGCAGGATGATGGCAGTCAACACACCATTAATACACAAGGCAAGCGTCGCAAAGGCACCCGCTTTTTCACTCATTTGCATTGCCTGGGCAGTACCAACAGCATGGGCGACGGTACCCATCGCCAGACCTTGCGCCTCCTGACTTTTTATTGATAACAGGCGAAATATCCAGGGACCGGAAACGGCACCCACAATGCCGGTCAGAATAACAATAACCGCCGCAAGCTCAGGATAGCCTCCCATCAATCTGGCAGTGTCCATCGCTAAGGGCGTAGTAATTGATTTGCTTAGGAGAGTAATTTGTATCCCCTTATCCACGTTCGTCCAATATAACCATATAACTGCAGATACCGGAGCGGCGATCCCACCAAGCAGGATCGGCAACAATAAAGCGCGAGCTCTATTGTTTATACTGGCGATTTGCTTAAATAATGGTACCGCTAGCGCCACGGTTGCTGGCCCCAAAAGCCATTGCAGCAAGGCGACCTGTTGCTGGTATTGAGCAAGTGCCTGCCCGGTTAAAAAGAGTATTAGCCCCAACATGGCCATGCAAAGCAGCAGTGGATGAAAGACCGAGCGCCGTCCTAAAAGACGGAATACCTGTAAAGAGACGGCATAGACCAGCACGGTTATCAGTAACCAGCTAAACGTCTGTTGCCCGCTAAGCAATAGTTTTACCCACTCAGTCTTGAGATCAGTCATCATCGGTCCTGCGGCGTTTGCCCTGTATATACTGGCTAAACCACGCTGTTAGGCCAATACTAAACACCGTACTCGATACAATAGCTAACAAAAACAACCACAGGTGTGCTTGCAGTTGTTCCGCATAAAACAGTATCCCCATGGCAGCGGGCACAAAAAACAAAGACAAATGCAGCAGTAAGAATTGACTGACCGCTTCTAATGACCGGGGGGCCCGGTCAAAGCACAATAAGATAATTAACAGCAATAATAAGCCAAGCAGGGCGCCAGGGAGGGGGATAATCAGACTCAAGTATCGACCGCATTGCCAAAAAAAAATTAGACCGATAAAAGCTATGGTGTTTTTTACCACACCCTACATCCTCACTTATTGGGTCCTCACGAGCCGATTTTAAGATCGTTGATATGGTACTTGTCAATCAGGGAGTATAGGGTGGGTCGTGTTACGCCTAGCAGTTCCGCCGTACGTGATATGTTCTTGTCAGCAACTAGATAAGCATGGCGTATCGTTTTACTCTCAGCTTCCTCTCTGACTTCTCGCAAATTTAAAGATTCCAAACTAATATCGTAATCTTCATACGTTAAGCCTAAATCAGCTGCCTGAATCTGACTCCCTTCCGCCATGATCACCGCTGACTTCAGTCTATTTTGCAGTTCACGAATATTACCAGGCCAACGATGTTGCAACATGGCCCGCACCGCGTTATCACTAAAGCCCTTTATCTTGGTTTTGAACTCATTATTGTATTGGCCTAGAAAGGTTTTTGCCAACAAAATGACGTCATTTCCCCGCTCTCTCAGGGGGGGGATCAATATACTTATTTCTCCCACCCGATAAAAAAAGTCCTCACGAAAACTGCCGTCTTCTACCATGGCGGGGACATCTCTATGCGTGGCACAGATGACCCGAATATTAACCGGTATTTCGCAGCGCCCACCAATTCTTTCAATCACCCGCTCCTGCAAAAACCGGAGCATTTTAGCCTGCAAACCCATCGGCATATCCCCAATTTCATCCAGAAAAAGCGTACCCCCTTGCGCGGTTTCTATTTTACCGGGGGTGGTTTTATCGGCACCGGTGAATGCCCCTTTTTCATAGCCAAATAATTCACTCTCTAATAAGTTTTCAGGGATGGATGCACAGTTAATGGCCACAAATGCCTGTTTTTTACGGAAACTGTGTTCGTGAATGCTCCGGGCAAACACTTCTTTTCCTGTACCGCTTTCACCTAATATTAGGGTGCTGATATCGGTTGGTGCTATCTTCTCAGCTTTGCGACTGGCTGCCAATAGTTCCTGGCTAATGCCTATAATTTTGTCCATAGAAGGAGCGACCGCAGCAAGATGCCTATTTTCCGCTTCCAAATCAAATAACCTAATTGCGCGACTCACCAGAATTTGTATCGTGTCTGAATCAATCGGTTTTTGGTAAAAATCATAAGCGCCAATTTCAATTGCCTTCAGAGCATTTTCTTTGTCATTGTTACCGGTGACTACTATCACTTTTGTTTGGGGCGCCAAGGTCATTATTTCTTCTAAGGTTTTAAGTCCTTCCGAAGCATTGCTGGGGTCGGGAGGCAAACCCAGATCTAAAGTAACAACTTTTGGTTCATATCGACGTAATTGGGCAATTGCCGATGCTCTGTCCTCAGCAAATATGACGTCATATCCGCTAAAACTCCACTTAAGCTGTTTTTGGATCCCTAAGTCATCATCAACAACCAAAATCTTATCCATTTTATCCCGTTCCTTTTTTTAAGTTAGTTTGTTGGCACCCATAAGCTAAACGTAGAGCCCACATTCTGTTCGCTTTTCACCTGCAAAAGTCCCCCAATTTTTTCCATAAATGCCTTGGCGTCATAGGCGCCGATTCCCATACCGGCATTACCTTTGGTGGTATCAAAGGCTTTAAAAAGTCTTTCCTGTATAAATGTCTGGCTCATTCCTAGTCCGGTATCGGCAATTGTAATGACCATATATTCACCATTCTCAGATTTTTCAAGGGTGATATCTATCTTGCCATCATCTGCAGTCGCATGTTGTGCGTTACTAATTAAGTGATAGAGTACATTACTTAGTTTTTCTTGCTCCAATACGACTTCAGTTTCACTGATGATGTGAACACTTGGTTGTGGACTATAACCTGAGCAGCGTCCATCAACCACCCCTTGGACGCATACCGACAAAATACACAAGCTTTGATTGTCTTGTTGTATGGCATTTTTATCACTTAACTGACGCAACATTTTTTCCATACGAGCCTTAGTATGCCTTAATGTCTCAAATGTATCGTCAATAAACTCAGGATTATCTTTATGTTGTTGAGCATTACACAAAATGAGGGAGATCTGCGCCAACACGTTCTTTAGATCATGTAAGACAAACGCCGACATACGGGTAAATGCGGCAAATTGAGCATTTTCCGCCAGCTCCTGGGCCGCTTCATGGTGAAACAGAAAGTTTGAAACCTGAGCACTAACCGCACTTAGATAATCACGGAACTCCCAGTTCAATCGCTTACTGGTATTATTTACGCCTCCCAGCCCGGCTAAGCCCCAATAATTGTCACCCTTATAAATTGGCACAATGAGCTGATACGAAGCTTGATTCAACAAGGCATGATTCACCTTTAGACCTTTATAGACAAAAGGTTTGGTTCTCAGCTCGCCCATATCTATGATCCAATTTTTTTGTTCGAAATAACGGCTAAACGTCAGCATAAGCTCCATATCTGCATTGTTTAAGCTGCCAAACTCAAGCTCGGCTAGTTGCTGAATATGACCATCCTGGTATTTGAGTAAGAATCCAGATTGGTAGCCAATAGCCTGTAACCATCCATGTAAAGCACTTAAATAGACATTACTACTTGCCCCTTCTTTATTTTCCAGGGAGCGGGTGAGCTTTAGCCATTCAATACGATAATCAAACTGATTGGCAAAAAAGTGCTTGGTAATAAACACTTTGATCTTGGTTCGAAAACTGTTGGACAAAAACACGGTCATTAGCAGGGCCAGTGAGAGAAAAATCAGCACAATTTGCACCGTGCTATCCCATTGTCCGCCTACATAGTTGATGGCATAACCCAGTAAGGCCATGACAAATAGATACCCACCCGCGACCAGCAAAAGGGAGCTGTGTAATACGATCTCTCGGGAAACATAAATTTCGACCCCCCAGTGCTTTACCCTGCGTATGGCCAAGACTAACAAGGGGATCAGCCCCGCATAGATAAAGCCTCTGGCAGAGATATAAGTCATGTCCAGTTGCTCAATCATCACGGCATTGGCATAGGTCACAAACTCAAACAAATTGGTGATACCGAGATATAAAATCAGGGGTTTAAGTGCCCAGCGATTGTCGCCTGCCTGGCGATAAATCACTTCCAGCAATACCAATACTTGCAATGCAATAATGATTTGCAGTAAATATTGCCAAATAATATCCATATGTATGAACAAGGGCAGAACAAGGGCAGAACAAGGGAGCATCATGATCAACCAGGTTTCTTTTAGTCTTAAAACCTGGGTGAATTTAGTGAAATTATCTTTCAAACAAGCGGTAATAAACAGTAGCCAAAAAATCTGCTTAAAACTGTCAAAAAATAATATTTTTTCTACGCTCAAAGGATTGGCAATGAATGGGGTAAGAGACCACAAACAGGTAGCAATGGTGGCCAGTATTAACAGGTATTTTGCTAATCCGGATTTGCGCACCGTCAGTAACAGTAATAGCAAACAAGCGTAACCAACCGCACTTATCCCGTATCCCACAACAGCTATCATAGTCGTCCATTCCACAAATAAATAATAAGGTCAGTTACGTTTACTGTCGCATTTTCCATTAACGTTTCTTCAGCACCAAACTGCCGATAGAATAACCTGCACCAAATGAGCACAACAATCCATAATCCCCGGATCGCATATCTTTATGATACAGATTAAAAGCAATGATTGAGCCTGCTGAGGCAGTATTTGCATATCTATCGAGCACAACAGGCGCCTCCTGTGCGGTGGCGTCTCGACCTAATAACTTTCGGCTAATTAAGGTATTCATATTGATATTGGCCTGGTGCAACCACCAACGATTAATATCACTGACAGCAAGGTGGTGCCGTGCAAGGTGGGTATTTATATGCTCAACTGCCATGGGGCAGACTTCTTTAAACACCTTACGCCCTTCCTGATGAAATAATTTATCCGCCGCGAAGGGAGCGGAATCATTTGCCCGGCTCACATAGCCAAAGTTTGAACGAATATTATTTGAGTATGTGGTAACGGCTTGGGTACTGAGTATCTCAAAACTGTGTTCTGAATTAGCTGTATCTGCGCTTTCCACCACCATTGCCGTAGCCACATCGCCAAAGATAAAATGACTGTCTCTATCGCAATAGTTAACCTGCGGCGAGGTAAGCTCAGGATTGATCACTAACACACCTTTAGCCGTGCCAGCGCTAATCATCTCATAAGCACGATGCAAGGCAAAGGTAGCGGCTGAGCAAGCCACCAGCATGTCAAAACCAAAGCCTTTAATACCTAAGGCATTTTGTACTTCGATGGCGATAGCAGGATAAGAACGCTGGGTATAAGCACAAGCTACAATCACTACATCTATGTCTTCAGCAGACTTATTAGCCGCTTGCAAGGCTAATTTAGCGGCATTAATCGCCATTTCAGCCTGATCGGATAGCTGCTCATCCCTGCGGGCAGGAATATTTGGCCGCATACGCGCTATGTCCAGGATCCCGTCCTTCACATAGGCAAATCGACTACGAATACCCGATGCTTTTTCAATAAACTCCGCACTGGATAGTGACTTGGCGTTGAGCTCACCTGCCTCAATGGCGGCCTGATTGTCCAGATTGAATTTCGTCGAGTAAGCGTTGTAGGCTTCCACCAACTCATGATTTGTTATGCTATAGGGTGGCGTCCAAAGACCCGAACCACTAATAACCACAGGGCTTGTCATGTTCATCTTCCAACTGAATTTATACCCATAGCTTATCTTTTTGAAAGATAAATGTCATTGGGTTTGTCCGTTTGTGTATGGGGATTTTTCATACTCCAAGTCACTTTTTAGTGAGCTCATAATCACGCAGCTCCCAGACCTAGCAGTTTTTCCCCGTCATGGGCATCCCATCGTTATCTAGTGATAAGTGGCGTATCGTTTATCGTTTTTCCCAAACATATCTTATTGTTGGATGATTATATTTTTTTGGCTGTGTTACTCACGTCAAGAGGTCCCCTAAACGTTATCGCCCAAGGGTAGGGATGGGAGTTAGAGGGGCAATTAACTCCGCCAGATAACGAAACAGACGAACCCGTGTGGTACCACTGCGCCATACCATGCCGATTTCCCGATAGGCCATCGCTTCAGCGGGCATGGATATCAATTGAGTCGCACTGATGATGTGACTTTGAATGGCCAATTCTGGCAAAAAAGTCACACCGAGCTTACTGTTGGCTAATTGTACCAAGGTATACAGACTGCTCGCCGCAAGCGAACTGACCTGTTCTTTATGTTGCAGATTACACGCACTGACAGCATGTCCGGTCATACAATGCTCTTGTTGTAATAAAAACACGCTGTGTTTTGGCAGTGCTGATACATCCATCGGTACCGGCAGAGTATCCGCCAAATCACTGTGGGCGATAAGATGAAAGGGATCATGACCCAGCACGAGTTGTTTGCAGCCCGGGGTGGCCATCGGTAAGGCCAAAATCAGCAAGTCCAGCAGACCTTCATTCAGTTGAGCAAGCAGGTTCGCGGTGGTGTCTTCCTGCAACTGTAAAGCGATATCCGGTAAGCGTTGTTGCACCGTAGTGATCAGGCCTTCACCTAAGACG